>NZ_DAWDDM010000087.1:0-7428 GCF_052354645.1 Catenibacterium sp. | reverse complement strand
TAAAAAATGTTATACGTTTACAGAAAACGCATACAAAAATGTAAGCAAATCCATAGACAAACATTTTGAATAATGGTATATTGAAATCGCTGAAAAGGATGAGTAACAAAATTCAGTAGTTTTTTATACTTTAAGGAGGAATTGTTACAATGGATACAAATCGTTTTGCTGATGCGTGGGCTGGATTCAAAGGCCGCTTATGGAAAGAAGAAGTAAATACTAGAGACTTCATTCAGAATAACTACAAACCATATGATGGCGATGAATCATTCTTAGCTGAACCTACAGAAGCAACTAATAAATTATGGGGCAGATTACAGGAACTTCAGGCAGAAGAAAGAGCTAAAGGCGGAGTTCTTGATATGGAAACTGAAGTGGTTTCTGGTTTAACTGCTTATGGACCTGGTTATATTGATGAAAGCATGAAGGACTTAGAAACTGTTGTTGGTTTACAGACAGATAAGCCTTTAAAGAGAGCATTCATGCCTTATGGTGGTATCCGTATGGCTGAACAGGCTTGCGAAACTTATGGTTACACACCAAACCCAGAATTACACAAAATCTTTACTGAATATCATAAGACTCATAACCAGGGTGTATTTGATGTTTACACTCCTGAAATTATGAAAGCACGTCATAATAAGATTATCACTGGTCTTCCAGATACATATGGTCGTGGACGTATTGTTGGTGACTACAGAAGAGTTGCTTTATACGGTATCGATGCATTAATTGAATGGAAGAAAGAAGACTTTGCTAACTGCGGTAGCGGATCTATGACTGAAGACATCATCAGAAAGAGAGAAGAAATTGCTGAACAGGTAAGAGCTCTTAACAATATGAAGAAGATGGCTGAAGCTTATGGTTATGATATTTCTAAACCAGCTACTAACGCTCGTGAAGCATTCCAGTGGTTATACTTTGGTTATTTAGCAGCTATCAAGACTCAGAATGGTGCAGCTATGTCAGTTGGACGTATCTCTACATTCCTTGATATCTATATTGAAAGAGATTTAGCTAACGGTACATTAACTGAAAGCGAAGCTCAGGAATTAGTTGACCATATCGTTATGAAATTCCGTATGGTTAAGTTCGCACGTATCCCATCATACAATGCATTATTCTCTGGTGACCCAGTATGGGCTACTCTTGAAGTTGCAGGTTTAGGTACTGACGGACGTTCAATGGTTACAAAGAATGACTACCGTTTCTTACATACATTAGAAGATATGGGTCCTTCTCCAGAACCAAACTTAACAGTTCTATATACAGAAGCATTACCAGAAAACTTCAAGAAGTATGCTGCTAAGATTTCTATCGATACTTCATCAATTCAGTATGAAAACGATGACGTTATGAGACCTGTATGGGGCGATGACTATTCAATCTGCTGCTGTGTATCAGCTACTCAGACTGGTAAAGAAATGCAGTTCTTCGGTGCAAGAGCTAACTTAGCTAAGTGCTTAACTTACGCTATCAATGGTGGTGTCGATGAAAAGACTAAACAGCAGGTAGGTCCTGAATATAGAGGAATTACTTCTGAATATCTTGATTATGATGAAGTTATCAAGAAATATGAAAACATGATGGGCTGGTTAGCAGACTTATATGTAAATACATTAAACTTAATCCAGTACATGCATGATAAATACTACTATGAAGCTGCAGAAATGGCATTAATCGATACTGATGTTCGTAGAACATTCGCTACTGGTATTGCTGGTTTCTCACATGTAGTAGACTCATTAAGCGCAATTAAATATGCTAAGGTTAAGACTATCAGAGATGAAGATGGTATCGTAGTTGATTACGAAGTTGAAGGTGACTTCCCTCGTTATGGTAACGATGATGACAGAGCTGACAACATCGCAGTTTGGTTATTACATACATTCTTAGAAAAGATCAAACAGCATCATACATATAGAAATTCTGAACCAACTACTTCAATCTTAACAATCACTTCTAACGTAGTTTATGGTAAGGCTACAGGTTCATTACCTGATGGACGTAAAGCTGGTGAACCATTATCTCCAGGTGCTAACCCATCATATGGTGCAGAAAAGAACGGTTTACTTGCTTCATTAAACTCAGTTGCTAAGTTACCTTACGAATGGGCATTAGATGGTATCTCAAATACTCAGACAATTGCTCCAAGTGCTTTAGGTCATGACGAAGCTGAAAGAGCTGATAAGTTAGTAACAGTTATGGATGGTTACTTCAGACAGGGTGCTCATCACTTAAACGTTAACGTATTCGGTAAAGAAAAGTTAATCGATGCAATGGAACATCCAGAAAAACCAGAATATGCAAACTTCACAATCCGTGTATCTGGTTATGCAGTTAAGTTCATTGACTTAACTAGAGAACAGCAGTTGGACGTAATTGCTAGAACTTGTCACGAGCATATGTAATAATTAAAACAGTCTCTTATGAGACTGTTTTTTATAGAGGAGGAGAATGTAATGAACGCTCGTGTACATTCCGTTGAAACATTTGGTCTTGTAGATGGACCAGGTGTACGTTTTATCTTATTTCTACATGGATGTCCTTTTAGATGTCAATTCTGTCATAACCCAGATACATGGGCAAGTCAGAAGTTTGAAGAATGGACACCACAGCAGGCATTAGACCGTGCCTTGCGTTTTGAACCTTATTGGGGTAAAGATGGTGGAATTACTGTATCTGGTGGTGAACCACTTGTACAGATTGATTTCTTATTAGAATTCTTTAAACTTGCTAAAGCTGCAGGAATCAATACATGTATTGATACAAGTGGTGCATGCTTTACAAGAGAAGAACCTTTCTTCTCTAAGTTTGAGGAATTAATGAAATATACTGATTTATTGATGGTTGACATTAAAGAAATTAATGACGAAAGACATCAGGTATTAACAGGTGCTTCAAACAAGCGTGTTCTTGATATGATTCAATATTTGAATGATATCAATAAGCCTATCTGGATTAGACATGTACTTGTTCCTGAAAGAAGTGATTATGATGAAGATCTTCATGCTTTAGCTGATTATATTGATACTTTAAGTAATGTGAAAAAGGTAGAAGTTCTTCCTTATCATACTCTTGGTGTATATAAGTGGAAGGAACTTAACTTAGAATATCAGCTAGAAGGAATTGATCCACCTACAAATGAACGTGTAGAAAACGCAAATAAGATTCTACATACAGATAAATATAAATAAGTATGATATAATGTCTCCTAGAAGGAGGCATTTTTCATGGATGATTTGCTTTTTGATGAAAATTACATTGTTTTCTTACAGAATCAGAGTTTAGATACTTTATGCAGCCTTTATTATGAGATACATAATCAATTAATGGATATTATTCATACTCATAATGAGGAAGAAAACTATAAAGTAATAACTGCTAAACGTGCGATGATTGAAGGAACAATCATGACCAAGGTCATGCAGGAACATGGTTATTCTTTAGATCAATATGCTTACTATAAAAATGATAAGATGGTAGCCTAAAAATTTCATACCTTAAAAAAAGCTCGTTTACTTTTAGTAGTAAATAATTTAAAATATGAGTGATTACTATTATGGAGGTAAAGGATAATGAAATTAGGTACTATTGAAGGTGGAGGAACAAAGTTCGTTGTTGGTGTTGGTGATGAGAATGGTAATATCTTTGAAAGAGAATCTTTCCCAACTACAACACCAGAAGAAACAATGAAGAAAACAATTGAATTCTTCAAGGATAAGGGTGTAGAAGCTATTGGCTTTGGATCATTTGGCCCAATTGACCCAGATAAGACAAGTCCTACTTATGGAAGTGTCACTACTACTCCTAAACCAGGATGGTCTAATCATAATGTCGTAAAGGATTTAGAAGAAGCATTCCCAGGTGTTCCTGTAGGATTTGATACTGATGTAAATAGTGCATGTTTAGGTGAAGTAGAATTTGGTGCTGCAAAAGGATTAAATAGCGCATTATACTTGACTATTGGTACAGGTGTAGGTGGAGGTGCTGTTGTAGAAGGTAATCTTGTACATGGTTTACTACATCCTGAAATGGGTCATATGAAATTGATCACTCGCCCAGAAGATACTTATAAGGGTAAATGTCCATATCATGGAACATGTTTTGAAGGTTTAGCAGCTGGACCAGCTATTGAAGAACGCTGGGGTAAGAGTGCTAAAGAATTACCTGTTGATCATCCAGCATGGGATTTAGAAGCTTATTATATTGCTCAGGCTTTATGTATTTATATTCTTACAATCTCACCTAAGAAGATTATTTTAGGTGGAGGTGTTATGCACCAGAAACAGTTATTCCCAATGATTCATAAATACGTTCAGGAAATGTTGAACGGCTATGTTGCAAAAGAAGAAATTACAACAGATAAGATCAAGGATTATATTGTTTATCCAGGACTTGCTGATAATGCAGGATTATGTGGTGGATTAGCACTTGCTAAACAGGCATTAAAGAATAAATAAAAGCAGGCATAGCCTGCTTTTTTTAAAGGAGGATAATACATGCAATCACTTAGAGAACTTTATAAGATAGGAATTGGTCCTTCCTCATCTCATACTTATGGACCAATGAAAATCGCTGAAAGAATCAAATCACTTTATCCAGATATGGAAAAGGTACATGTTGATCTGTATGGTTCTTTATCTTTAACTGGTAAAGGACATTTAACAGATAAAATCATGCAGAAGACATTTGCGCCTGTACCATGTGATTTCTCTTTTAAGAGCGGTGAATTACCTTACCATCCTAATGGGATGTTAGTCACAGTATATTGTGGTGGAGAAGCATTAAAACCTATTGAAGCGTATTCTATTGGTGGAGGAGAAATTTACTTTAAGGGAGACTTAGAAGAGGATAAGGTAGAAATCTATCCTCATCATACAATGCGTGAAGTCATTGATTATTGTGAAAATGAAGGATTATCACTTTATGATTATGTCTTACGTTTTGAAGATGAAAACTTTAAAGAATATTTATTTGAAGTTCTTGAAGCAATGTTTACCTGTGTAGAAAATGGGTTACATACACAGGGAATCTTACAGGGCAGTCTGCAATTAAAAAGAGTAGCTGGTTCTATGTATCAACAGGCTTTAAACACACATCATGAAATGGCTCAGGAACGTTTATTTATTGCCAGCTATGCTTATGCAGTTTCTGAAGAGAATGCAGATGGTCATATGATTGTTACTGCACCAACATGTGGTGCAAGTGGTGTACTACCAGCTATTCTCTATTATGCATATCATCAAATGGGCTTAAAAAAGAGAGACTTAGTCAAAGCACTTGCGATTGGAGGATTATATGGTAATACAGTTAAATATAATGCGACTATTGCTGGTGCAGATGGAGGATGTCAGGCAGAAGTAGGAACAGCTTGTGCGATGGCAAGTGCCTCTATGGCCTGGATCAATGAGTTAAATAATAGTCTTGTTGATTATGCAGCAGAAATGGGATTGGAACATAACTTGGGATTAACATGTGACCCAGTAGGTGGTTATGTACAGATTCCTTGTATTGAAAGAAATGCTTTGGCTGCATTACGTGCTTATGATGCGGCTATGCTTGCAGGGCAGTTAGGTTATGTACGTAAGAATAAAGTACCTTTCGATACAGTTGTAAGAGTTATGAAAGAAACAGGCAAAGACTTGAATGTTGCTTATAAAGAAACATCTCTAGGAGGTCTCGCAAAAGAATTGAAATAGTGAGTTCACTATTTCTTTTTTTTATAAAGGGGGAAAACTATGAAACAAAGATTTATTAAATATATATGTTTAAGCATATTGGGAGAAATGGCTATATCGTTTTATATACTTGCTGATACATTCTTTATTGCCCAGGGAATAGGGGATAAAGGACTCACTGCATTGAATCTTGCGATACCTGTATTTAATTTTATTTATGGGATAGGGCTCATGTTAGGAATAGGATCTGGTATTAGATTATCTATCCTGAAAATAGATCACAAGCACGATGAAATCAATCAGGTATTTGATCATACAGTGCTTTTAGGACTTGTAATAGGAGTACTTTTCATGATTACAGGAGTATTATATAGTCCTTCTCTTGCAAGAATGCTAGGAGCCAATGATGCCGTATTACAAGATACAGTCATTTATCTAAGAACTATTATGATATTTACACCTGCCTTTATCTTCAATAATGCACTCAATGCATTAGTAAGAAATGATAACAATCCCGCTCTTGCGACAACAGCTATGATTGTAGCTTCACTGATGAATGTTGTACTAGACTATGTATTTATATTCTTATGTCATATGGGAATGTTTGGTGCTGTTTTTGCGACAAGTCTTGCACCTTTGATTGGCTTAAGTATTCTCTCTTTACACTTCATTAAAAAGAAGAATACATTCCATCCCGTTCAGCTTCGTTTTCAATTCTCTATGATTCAAAGAATTATTAAACTAGGTTTTCCTTCTATGTTGATAGAGATATCAAGTGGTTTAGTTGTTCTTCTTTTTAATACACTTATATTAAAGATTACAGGTAATATAGGTGTTGCTGCTTATGGTGTTGTATGTAATATATGGCTTGTATGTGTTGCAATATTTAATGGTCTTGCAAATGGTATGCAGCCTCTTACTAGTGAATCATATGGTTCTCATGATACAAAGAATCTTATTATGTTAAGAAGAATGACTCTTACTATTTCTTTATTAATATCTTTCACAATTTACTTAACAGTCTTCACAAATGCCTCTATGATTACTTCTCTATTTAATAAGACAAACAATCCAACATTATATACACTAGCAATAGAAGGCTTTAAAATAATGTTTATTGGCCTATTCTTTGCAGGGGTAAACATTGTCTTAACGACATACTTTACTTCAATAGAAAGCGCTAAAATAGCTTCTACACTTATTCTATTACGTGGTGTAGTACTTATCGTACCTGCATCTATCATTCTTTCACAATTAGGTATGAAAGGAATCTGGGCATCATTACCACTATCTGAAATCATGACTACATGTGTAGGACTTACGTATCTCAAACTTAAAAGAGCGATTGACTAAATCGCTCTTAAATTCTTTTTCTTAATATTATATAGAGTATGATTGAAAGAAGAGGAATAAGAAGATACATTCCAACTATGATGAACATATTAGAAAGAGTACTAAAGGCTTTTGTCTGTTCATATAACATCATAGACATCGATATCGTACTATAGTGCATCACAAATGTACCAATGACTTCTACACCTATAAGTAGATAAAATAGCTTAAACATTTTTGCATTTACTAATAAGAATGTAAGGAATAATGATACAATCAATAATGGTAGAAGCTTAAGAAATAAGCTGCTATAAAGAGATTGAGAAACATTCATAATATTCACCTGCGCTTTCGTTTATGTTTTTCCTCTATAATTATTATAAGAATTATTTAAGAAGGAGTAAACGTATATTAC
>NZ_DAWDDM010000086.1:0-7454 GCF_052354645.1 Catenibacterium sp. | reverse complement strand
TATTTAGCCTCCTTTCTGTAGATTTAGGAAAAGAAGTTTCCTATATGTATTATACCATTCTTACTCCAGAATTTCTCCATCAGATGCATTAACGGCATTCATCCCCCACCTATATTTTATATTGAGGTGGGGATTCTGCCGTTTTTTTTAGATAAAAGATATCTGAGTGACAAAAAAGATGATGTAAAAACATCACCTTGTTTAGAAAATACATAACTATTACACATTTTCAAGTAAGCAGACTGCCTGAGAAACGATTCCTTCTCCTCTTCCTACAAAGCCAAGCTTTTCACCACGTGTTGCTTTCACATTAATCTGTGTCACATCACAATGAAGTGCTTCCGCAATATTATGTCTCATTGTAGGTATATGAGGTGCCATCTTTGGCTGTTCTGTCATAATGATTGCATCCACATTCCCAATCTTATAACCTTTTTCATTCATCAACTTATATGTTTCTTCTAACAAGATCATTGAAGAAATACCTTTGTAGCGATCATCTGTATCAGGAAAATGTTTACCGATATCTCCTTCACCTAATGCCCCAATGATTGATTCAATAATCGCATGTAGAAGAACATCTGCATCACTATGTCCCTTTAACCCTTTTTCATAAGGAATTTCTACACCACCTAGAATAAGCTTTCTTCCTTCTACTAATTGATGAATATCTATTGACTGTCCTATACGCATAACCATACCTCCATGCCTTTCATTGTAACACAAAAGGCATGAGGTTACCCTCATGCCAATATATTAATTGTATTTCTTTTTATGTGCTGCATTGATAAGTCCCTGGAATAGAGGATGTGCTCTATTTGGTCTAGAATTGAATTCTGGATGGAACTGACATGCAACGAAATATGGATGGTTAGGCACTTCAACGATTTCTACTAAATCTCTCTTTGGATTACGTCCAGAGATAACAAGTCCTGCATCTTCTAACATCTGACGATATGTATTATTGAATTCATATCTATGTCTATGTCTTTCCTGGATAAGATCCTTTCCATATAACTTATGTGCAATTGTACCTTCTTTTAATTCACAAGTGTAGTTACCAAGTCTCTGAGTACCACCCATGTTTTCTAAAGACTGATCGTGCATTAATGAAATTAATGGAGTCATACAGTTCTTATCGAATTCTAATGAGTTAACATCATCAAGTTTACATACATTTCTTGCATATTCAATAGAAGCACACTGCATACCTAAACAGATTCCTAAGAATGGAATATCATGTTCTCTTGCATACTGGATAGCAACAATCATACCTTCAACACCTCTGTTACCAAATCCACCTGGTACTAAGATACCATCAGCATCAGCAAGCTTAGAAGCGATATTTTCCTTAGTTACTTCTTCAGAGTTAACCCAGTCAATTTCAACTTCACTATTTGCATAGTAACCAGCATGTTTTAATGCTTCATTAACTGATAAGTAAGCATCTGGGAATTCACAGTACTTACCAACCATCTTGATTTTAACTGTATCCTTTAAGTTCTTAACTCTTTCAACTAATTCACGCCATTCAGTGAAATCAGCTTCAGGAGCTTCAATTCTTAAATGATCAAGTACAACATCATCCATATGCTGATCTAATAATTCTACTGGTAATTCATAAAGAACATCTACATCATAGTTAGAGATGATAGCTTCCTTAGGAACATTACAGAATAAAGAGATCTTGTCCTTTAATTCATCAGAAATAGTATGTTCACTACGACATACAATGATATCTGGCTGGATACCATATCCTAATAATTCCTTAACACTATGCTGTGTTGGTTTAGTCTTTACTTCATGGCTGGCACCAATATATGGAAGTAAAGTTGTATGTATATAAAGAGTATTCTTGTAGCCTCTATCGAGTCTTACCTGTCTAATCGCTTCAATAAATGGTAATGATTCGATATCTCCTACAGTACCACCGATTTCTGTAATAACGATATCTGCATGAGAAGATTCTTCTGCAGCATAAATCTTGTCCTTAATCGCATTTGTGATATGAGGAACAACCTGTACTGTTGCGCCTAAGTAATCCCCTCTTCTTTCTTTAGAAATTACATCGCTATATACTCTACCAGTTGTAACTGAAGAGTTTTTGTTTAAGTCTTCATCAATAAAACGTTCATAATGACCTAAGTCCAAGTCTGTTTCTGCACCATCAGCTGTTACATAAACTTCACCATGCTGATAAGGAGACATAGTTCCTGGATCCACATTGATATAAGGATCAAGTTTCTGCATGAATACTTTTAATCCTCTTTGTTTTAATATTCTACCTAAAGATGCAGCTGTTAAACCTTTCCCTAGACCTGATACGACACCACCTGTGACAAATATGAATTTTGCCATTCTCTTCACCTCTTTCTCTAAATTAAACAAAAAAAAGCACCTACGGAAGACCCGTTTGTGCCCTTTACAACTATAGCAAATTCCCCCGTCGTATGCAATTCTTTTCTTTATTTTATTAATTAATTATATTATGATATGGCTTGGGAGGATAAACATATGGAAACACCTCGTATATTAGTTATTGATGATGAAAAAGAAATTTGTGATCTTATTGAAATTTATTTAAGTCAAGAAGGTTATCATGTTGAAAAGCGTTATAATGCCTATACATTATTACGTGATCTTGAAAAGTTCAAGATTGATCTTGTAATTCTAGATATGATGATGCCTGGAGTAGATGGAATACAAGCATTAGAGATGATCAGAGAAAAGTACAATATCCCAGTTATCTTTGTATCAGCCAAGACAGCTGACCAGGATAAGATTGAAGGATTATTAAAAGGTGCTGATGATTATATCGCAAAACCTTTTAATGCAATGGAATTAGTGGCACGTGTTAAGTCACAATTAAGACGTTATCAGGTATATAGTAAGCCTATTGGTGTAGATAATTCTATTATTCAGGCCAATGACCTTCTTATTGATACAAATAAGAAGATGGTTTCTGTAGATAATCGTCCAGTGGCTGTGACTAAGATTGAATATGAAATCTTAGTATTACTTGCCTCACATCCAGGTACAGTATTCTCTACTGAAGATATCTATACAAAAATATGGCATGAAGAAGCAACACATGCCAACAATACCATCATGGTACATATTAGAAAACTAAGAGAAAAGATTGAAAGACAGCCTCGTACACCAAGACATATTATTACTGTCTGGGGCATTGGTTATAAGTTCGAGTTATGATGCAGAAACTAAGAAAGCTGTTTATTTCTTCTTTTAAATGGCGTTTGTTGATTAATATCACATTAAGTTATCTTGTCGCATTTCTTATTTATTCTATTCTAGGAATTATATTCGATAGAATTATTCCTATTGCGGTACCAAATGAAATGCGTTATGCATTATGTTATGCCATTTCTTTTATTGTCTTTGTAGAAATCTTCTTTAAACTGATTGATTTCACAATTGAATATATTAGAAAGCTCAGACGTTCTATCCAGCAGGTAACAAGTGGTAATTATGGTGTACAGTGTGAAGTAGAATATGATGATGAATTAGGTTCTCTTGCAGCGAACATCAATGTCTTATCAAAAACATTGCTTGCGAAAGAAAAAGAAAGCGAAAAACTAAAAGAAAAAGAAAGAGCTGCATTAGATATAGAACGTAATGCAGAAAGACAGAAGAATGAATTAATCACAAACGTAGCCCATGACTTAAGAACACCTCTTACAACTATTGTAGGATATCTTGAATTGATTAAAGATGATACAGCTTTATCTAAAGAAGATGTACATAAGTATTCTGGTATTGCGTATGAGAAATCAATACGTCTACAGGAAATGATGGATGACCTCTTTGAATTCACTAAACTTGATAATGCAGATATCAAGTTGAATAAGAGTATGATTAATCTATCTGGATTAATTATGCAGATGACAGATGAGTTCTATCCTTCATTTAAAGACTGTAATATTACACCAATAGTAAATTTACCTGAAGAGAATATCTATGTTCAGGGAGATGGTCAGTTATTAGCCCGTGTATTTGATAATCTTATTTCTAATGCACTCAAGTATGGCTATCATAATACCGATTTAAAGATAGAAGTATCCGGTGATGAGAAATATGCAACTGTTAAAGTCATCAACCATGGTGATACTATTGCACCAGAAGATATCCCACTTCTATTTAATAAATTTTATCGTACAGACTCATCACGAAACTCTAAAACAGGTGGTACTGGCTTAGGACTAGCAATCACTAAGAATATAGTAGACCTTCATCATGGTGATATTTCTGTTACAAGTGATGATCAAATTACAACATTCATCGTCAAATTCAACAGATATTTCGATCAGAACTAACATAAAAGACCACATCAAGTGGTCTTTTCATTTTGGACTATAATTTCAACCTTTCACCTGGCTTTATATATAAAGCATGAGGTGATTTAAAGCTTTTCGCAATGTCTTCATCATATAATTGTGTAGGTGAAGTATGAATAGGAATGAAATAACGAGAATCAATTACATGTGCACAACGACTTGCTTCCCGTGCACTCATATTATAAATACCATCTACCGGTAATAATGCATAATCTAAATCATTGAAGCTTTCCATTTCAGGATAATAGTTTGTGTCTCCTGCACCATATAATGTAATACCATCTACAGTCATAACAAAACCAACACATTCTTCTCTTGTATGATTCTTATTTTCTGCAGGTGTTCCTTCAATCATTACTTTCTTAATCTTCTTAATAGGATATTCACCATCCACAAATAAATCTCCATGTCTTAAAATTACACCATCGTCTTTTAATGTAACAAGATCAACCTGATTATGATCACTATGTTCATGTGTTACAATCACAATATCTGCAGGCATATGATAACCTTCACCTGCATAAGGATCCACATAAATCACTACACCTTCATTAGATACAATGCGATAACTTCCATGTCCTTGATACAATAATTCTGCCATTTTTTTATATCTCCTTTATCACTCATTCAATTATAACTTTTCTTATTGCACAGTGCGATAGAATGGCAAAAAATAAAAAAATTTAAATTTAGTTAAAAAAAATGTAAAAACCTGTTGACGAATCGCATAACACTTGGTATATTCCTGTCTTTGACAGTTATACATATAAAAACCCTTCAAAAACACTGATATATTCAGCGCTTTTTGAAGGGCTTTTTGCTTAAAAAATGTGCTAATATTTTCCTGTCTTAGTATTCTTTATAATTTTTTTCATATTCTTCTCACCATTGATCTGATAATCGGTCCTAAACCCGAATGCCTCATGAAGAATGTCGGTTGCATCATTTCTTGTATACGTTGGGATATACCCGCTTCCTTCAAAGTGCTGGAAGTTATATCCTCTTAATGTATCAATAAGCTTCTCAATAGTCAGCTTATTACCTGTTCTGTTCTCAAGTATTCTGACAAACATCAGTGCAATGAAGCATGTGAGGAAGTGTGCTTTTATTCTGTTATCATTTTGAAGATATACGGGTCTTGCCTTGAATTCAGATTTCATGATTCTGAATGATTCTTCAATCTCCCATCTTCTCTTATTAACTTCAATGATATCCTTTATATCATCCTCTAATGTAGTACATACTGCATAGAATCCATCATATTTCTCTTCTTCGGCTATTCTGCCATCATTCACAACTATTTCTACATTATCTGCAACCTCGCCATTCTCAGTATATCTGACTTCATCGAGGAATCTTGAAGGACTGTTAGGATTTTTAGTAGTTGTTTTTTTATTACTTTCAGCTGATTTTCTAGCTCTTTCAATCTGTCTGCTTCTGATATATCTCTGGTAGGCTCTGTGTTTTGGAGAGAATGAAACAATGATTCTCTGTTCGATGCCGTTCTCATTGATCCATCTTTCCTTGTACCAGATGCCATCTTCATATGTATCACCTTCATCAACAGCCTTCATTACAGAAGATATGTCTATTCCATTACTATCACCCTTAGCCCATCCTCCTGTATTAAGCGCCCAATCCTTTATATGCTTCTTAACCTTCTTAAGAGACTGTGTGACGATATATGAACAATTCTTCTGTATATTGAATTCTCTATTGTCATTAGAAGCGAGCCCTGCGTCGGTGCATACAATGAACTTTGTGATACCAAAATCCTTTATTTTCTTTTTCTCAAGTGGAATGAGTGAAGGCTGTTCGTTCTCATTGCCAGGGAATATGACAAATGAAAGAGGAAAGCCATTACCATCCATGAGAAGTCCCATCTGTATGATAGGAAGTGGTTTATGTTCCTTGGATTTACCATATCTGCAGCTACCGCGTTCTTCCTCAATCTCAAAGAAATAGTTTGTGCAGTCATAATAGAGGACAGAAGTGTTTCTATTTACAACATTCCTTGAATTTTCATAAAGGAATTCCTGGATTGTATCGCACTTTTCTGCAAGAACATCAAGTGATCTGTAAATATCATGAAGCTCGAATGTAGGCTGTTCAATAAAGCTTTTTGAATCCCCAAAAGTAGAAAGCTTGCTTGATGGATAGATAATTCTAGAATATATGAGTCTTGATAGAATGTCTGCAAGATCATATTCAAATTTATATTCTTCCTGTATATCTCTGCAGATCTTATCAAGCTTTAGGCTGTGGAATATATCCTGAAGGAAAAGGTAGCCGCCATTATATGATGTCTGCTTCATTGGTTCTAGAAGCTTTGACTGCGATAGGGAGATAAGGACAATGTCCTTATCTCTTTTTTCTTCCTCCGTCATCTTCTTGGCAATCTTTTTTCCCCAGGCTATGACTTCTTCCTCGCTATTATTATGTTGAGGAAGGAGTTCTTCCATGGTTCCTAGTTTCTTGACTACCTTTGAAGTTGATTTACCGTTCTTTCTAAATGATTTCTGGATGTAAAGTGATTTAGAGTTCTTTGATTTTGAAATAATCAGATTCATGAGCATCATCTCCTATGCCTATTATAGCACACATTAGCCCATATTAGTACATTTATTTTCAGAAATTTGACAATAAAAAAACTCAAAAGCATTGATATAATCAACGTTTTGAGCGATTTGGTTAGTGAAAAGTTGGAGACAACTGTCAAACTCCCGGCATATGATAACCTTCACCTGCATAAGGATCCACATAAATCACTACACCTTCATTAGATACAATGCGATAACTTCCATGTCCTTGATACAATAATTCTGCCATTTTTTTATATCTCCTTTATCACTCATTCAATTATAACTTTTCTTATTGCACAGTGCGATAGAATGGCAAAAAATAAAAAAATTTAAATTTAGTTAAAAAAAATGTAAAAACCTGTTGACGAATCGCATAACACTTGGTATATTATATGAGCGTGCTTGGTTGGGATATGGCACTAACACTTAAGCATCGGTCTAACGGCCGGTATATCCCAAGAATATTGGAGGTTTAGCTCAGTTGGGAGAGCATCTGCCTTACAAGCAGAGGGTCAGCGGT
>NZ_DAWDDM010000085.1:0-7455 GCF_052354645.1 Catenibacterium sp. | reverse complement strand
TAGTACAAATGAAAAATCCATGCATCAAGTTCAGCTTCATGAACACCTATTAATCGGCGTTAATAAAATATTTTTTCACTAGCCTATGGTTTGTGGGGATTCAAATTGTGGCTTTGATTTTCCGTTCCATTACTTCATCTAATAAATCGTTACACGGTTTCCATAACCTTCAATACACTGCTCTAGAATAATTCCTTTCGCATTGCAAAAATGTCTTAAAAATGCAACTTGATTTTGTAAATCATCTTTTTGATTCTTTGTAGACACTCTGGCATAAATAACCACCTGACGTTTATCATTTTCAATATTCATACCTTTGAATTGTAGATACTGATCATATGTGTAATAACGCCTATTAGTTAGAGTTCGGTTTGCCTTTAAAGTACCTTCTCTGTTCCAACGTTGTAATGTCTTAACAGAAACACCTAAAAGTTTGGCAAAATCTTTTGGCTTATAATTTTTGATATTTGATGTGTTCATTTTAACGTTCCTCTATAAGCACATTCAAACACAATAGTCAACATATTCAGTTACTTAGATTTTCTCCTTTTTTCTATCATAACATAATATATTATGTGTAAAAACAAAGATGTTTCACTAAATTTTCACATATTTTAAATAAGCGCCTCATTCAAGGAGTTGTCGAAGGGATACATAACGCATTTTATTTTATAAATATATATAATAGTTATAGAGGTGAGAATTATGAGATCTTATTTATATGTTTATAAAATAAAAAAAGAAGAATCAAGCGATATTTTTCTAAAAATATGTCATTCTATAGAAAATAAACTTCATCCTTCTTTTATTGATCAACTGATTGTAGATTTTGATAAGTCACGTGTTCAACGTTATATGTTTTCTAACAATCGTATATTACTTTATGATGATATTTTATCAAATAGTATTGTGATACAAACTGATCAACCCTGTACGCTTTCTACTTTAATGGAATAAATAATACATCGTTACGACCACCACAAATCATACCTAGTGTTGCACCTTCTTTATTACTTAGTTCATAGTGATGAGAACGTATACCTTCTTCATTTCTAGCGTCACATATTGCCTGGTATTCGACACGTCCTCCACCAATTGTCTCAATGATGTGATCATCAGTGACAAGCATCATGCTTCCTACCCCTCGAGGTGCAGACCCTTCTTTGGAAGTAATGATACAAAGAGTACCTTTTTCTT
Source organism: Catenibacterium sp. (assembly GCF_052354645.1). NCBI lineage: Bacteria > Bacillati > Bacillota > Erysipelotrichia > Erysipelotrichales > Coprobacillaceae > Catenibacterium > Catenibacterium sp. Next base: position 6,258 of record NZ_DAWDDM010000085.1, on the reverse strand, counting down.
TTGTATGATAGAGATTACTTATCATTGTAGAGTATTGATGCGTATTTTTAATCTGTATAATTTCAGCCATAATACTTATCGCAATTTCTGCAGGTGTTTGTGAATTGATAGGAAGACCAATAGGTGCATGAACTTGTTTTAATAGATCTTCATCATAACCTTCGTCTATTAAGACATCCATAGTCTTTTTCACTTTGCCTTTGCTTCCAATCATCCCTATGTAGAGCGCTGTTTGATCAAGGGCCTTTTTAAGACAAACCTTGTCATCCTTATGGCCTCTTGTCACAATAACATAACACGTATTCTCTTCTTTTGGAAAATACTGTTCTGCTTCCTCATAATTGACACAATGCACTTCCTGGGCTTCTGTAAAGATATTTTTATTCGCAAATTCTTCACGATTATCAATGACTATTGTATAAAAATCTAATAGATGCGCTGTTTTTTCTACATATTGTGAGACATGTCCTGCACCTAGTAATACTAATTTTGGCTGGGGCATGAACCACTCTTTTTGTATACATGTCACATCTACGTTGTGTTCTATTAAAGAAGCTAAAGCTCTTTGATAAAGTCCTTCAGGTTGCTTGACTTCAATAACTGCATCAGGATATCTCTTTAAATAATATCTCACAAGATATTGAATAAGCGCACCATCTACTATTCTATCTGGATCAAGGTCTAATAATTCATAACGATGTACAACATCCTTGACTCGTTTTCCTAATCCTTTCATAGAAGTAATCAAAATAATTTCATCAGTATCTTCATCAATAACAGGTTCATAATCAGCTGGTACTTTAAGAGGAAATTCTCTTGAACCATCTGCTTCAATTAAAATGACATCTACTTCTTTTTTTAATTGTTTGAGTAAATCCTGATCTAAAGCCTTGATCTTAGATTCATCAAAACGGTTTCCTGCAAAGGCATAGCCTTTGTTTTTTATTTCTTCATGAATTTCTTCATAAGTAGGATCAACTAAAGTATCTTATTCTATACGCATATGTGTAGAAGTCGTCATAAGAACAGTTTTTCCTTCTTCCTTATACTTAAAAAGTAGTTCCTTCATACGTGTTGTTTTTCCACCTGACCCAATAATACTAATGATCATTCCTCACTCATCTCCTTTAAGACATCAATGACAGTATTGACTTCTTCCATACTATTCATAAATGATAAGCTGAAGCGTACAATACCTCTTTCTACTGTATTAAGATGTGTATGCATCAGTGGTGCACAATGGGCACCACAGCGTGTAATGATATCATATTTATAACTTAAAACATCACTGATCTTAGATGAATCATAATCTTCAAGATTAAAGGCAATGATAGGTGTATGGCTACATGTATCATAATCACAATAGAATGTGATTCCGTTAATATGTTTCATACCTTCATATAAAGCATCAAAAAGCTGTTTTTCTTTTTCTTCTATCTCTTTTTGATGTTCTAATAAATAAGTCATACCTGCATTTAAAGAGGCAATACCAGGTATATTCAAAGTACCTGCTTCTAAGTGTTCTGGATAACTATCAGGCTGTTTTTTATTAAAGGAATCAATGCCTGTCCCACCTGTCTTAAGTGGTTGAATGAATATATCTGTATTGACACAGATTCCTCCTACACCGCTCATTCCTAGTAATCCCTTATGACCACTAAAAGTAAGCAAATCAATATGAGATTTCTGCATATCAATAGAGATATGACCTGCACTTTGTGCACTATCAACCACAAATAGGATATGATTTTCATAGGCTATTTGACCAATGGCATCTATATCATAGAGTTCTCCTGTCACATTAGAACTATGCGTCATTACAATCATCTTTGTGTCTTCTCTTATTTCTTCAAGAATATCTTCCTTATAAGGTGCTGTAACAGTTAAATCAACTCCTATTTGACGAAGTGGTCTTAAGACAGAATTATGTTCTGCATAAGTCGTAATGACATGATCATCTTTTGATAAGATTCCTTTTAAACATGTATTCAAGCTTTCTGTATTACCACTATTAAAAATCACATGGTCAAAAGAAGGTAGATTAAAATACTGTGAAATGAGTTTACGAGTTGAATATAAAAGACGATCTGTCTTAAAAGCGCCTGTACTTCTTTGAGCATTCATATGGTGGTCAAGTGCATCCATTACTGCCTGTTTAACAGAGGGCAGTTTAGGAAAACTTGTTGCCCCTTGATCAAGATAAATCATGCTGACCTCTTAAATAGAAGATGGCTTCTAATACACCACCTGCAATACATCTTGCTTTATCTGAAATAGTGAAGCAGTTCTCATATTCATCTAAACGAGGATCAATATCTGCCATCTTAAAGCCCTTTGTGACATAATAACCTTCTCGAATCAAACCTCTAAGTAACCCTGACATAGAAGCATATACAGGATGCTGACCTTCCTTGTTTTCTATATAAGCAAGCACGTCTCCTTATTCAACTGTATCCGTAATCTTCTTTATCTGATGAACTGTGCCTTCTACTTCTGCATGAATAACACGTTCTTTCCCGTATCCTTTAATAAGTCCAGGAATACCTGTATTTTTCATTGCTGGTCCTTCTTCAATCAAGCGGCCTAAGCGATGTCCTCGCATTGTTTCAATTACGATATCCACATCTTTTCCTGCATTAAATCCAGGACCTAAACCTATCGTGATAGGCGCCATATTTCTTGAAGTACCCATATTCTTTTTTGCAAGTATCGCATCAATCACTATTTCTGGCTTTAAGATATCAATAAAAGTCCCTTGAGGATCTACCATCATCGCAATTTTATTGTGTTTAAAAACAGATTCTAATTCATTAAGTGAATGAATCAATACACATTCAATACCTTCTACTTCCTTCTGACCGTCATATACTGCTTCAGAGTATGCAACATTGCGTCTAATCGCGCTTGGGTGGGCAATTTCTAATACAAGAATATGAAAACCACAGCGGGCAAGCTTATAAATAGTGCCAGTCGCAATATCACCGCCACCTCTTACTACTACAAGATTATCCATATTAGTTAGGCTTGATGACTTTTTCAGCCTTTTCCATTCTTTCTACAATATCATACATATTTGTAATGCTGCCCACTTTTAAATCATCCTTTAACTTAAAGAAATCTAAGCATGTTCCACAGTTCACAATTTCAACACCTTCAGATTCTAAGAATAATAAATCATTCACTGTATCACCAACATGTGTCGTAATCTTAACACCTTCATTATAAAAAATAATTGTTTCTGGGAAGACATCTTGCTTAGTAAGCGCAAAGATAAATGATTTCATTAAGATTTTTCCTAATTCCTTATCACTGCCTATTCTATCACTGCTGAGAACTACAATCTGTCCTTTTAAGATATTATCAGCCTTCTTTTCTTCTACAACCTGTTCACCTGAACTGATGACTACAGTATAATCTTCGTTGACTTTACTACTTACGACATCATAACCTTTTACTTTCGCAAACTTCTTTAAGTTTTCTACAGCTGTTTCATTATCTACTAATACTTCTACAGCTTCACTGCTTTCCTTTAATAATTCCTTAGTTTTAACTACTGGCAATGGACATTCTAATCCTCTTGCATCCAACTTCCTCATTTTTATTCTCCTACATATATACTTTTATCTTTTAAATCAACAACTTCTCCAATAACATAACATTCTCTTCCTGCTTCTTTAAATGCATCAAGTATGTCATCCAAGTCTTTTTTCGCAACACTTGCAAGTAGTCCTCCGCTTGTCTGAGGATCATACATAATTTCTTCTAAGAAAAAGTTTTCCTTCTCAAATACAACTTCTTTTTCTACACTATTTCTATTTATCTGAGCAGCACCACTTAAATAGAATTCATCTACATAATAAGGACAATCTCTAAAATAAGGAATATTGTTTCCATAAAGTATTGCACTCTTTTTATGATCTAACATCTCATTTAAATGAACCATTAAACCAAAACCTGTGACATCAGTCAGTGCATGAACATCATATGGTTTAAGTAGTTCTGCAGCATACTTATTAAGTGTTGTCATACTCTTAAAGACATCATCTAATACTTCTGGCGATGCGTCTTTCATACGCATCGCATTGAGTGTCATACCTACACCTAATTTCTTAGTAAGAATAAGTACATCTCCCGTCTGGGCATTATTATTTGTCTTAATAGAATCAACATCCACAATACCAGTCACGCTTAAGCCATACTTAATAGAAGTATCTCTAATAGAATGCCCTCCAGATAGTGTTACATGAGCTTCTTTTAACTTATCATTCCCACCTTCAATAATTCTTCCTAATATATTTAAATCTTCTTCATCTGGGAAACAAACAATATTTAAAGCCGTTCTAGGCACACCGCCCATAGCATAAACATCACTTAATGCATTGGTGGCTGCAATCTGACCATATAGATAAGGATCTTCTACCATTGGAGGAAAGAAATCCAATGTAGAGACAATTCCTTTATCTTCCGTTATCTTTAATACAGATGCATCGTCATGACTATCAAAGCCTACTAATAAGTCTGGATCTTCATACTTATCAATCTTTTCAAGGATACGAGAGAGCTTCTTTGCGCCAAGCTTTGCGCTGCATCCTCCACCCTGACAGTAAATCTTCTCGCTCATTAGAAAATCACCTCTTTCATATAAGCATATTGTACATGTTCTTCTTTTAAGAATCCAAGCCATTTCTCTTGGTCTAGGTCTAAAGAGGCAAAACAGAGTCCACAACCTGCTTCTATTTCTCTTGGAAGAGGAATTAATCTTCCCTGCATTTTATTTTTTGCTTTATCCTCTAAGTCTAGTGCATGGCTTGTAGAATCAAACGCAATAATCAAATATTTATCTTTCTTCATTAAATAGTTCATGAAATGTTTCATCTGCGAAGTCTTTTATTCTTTTCTGAAATTCATCATATTTCTTTAATAATGTCTTTCCTTCTTCGCTTAAAACACTTCCTCCTCCATTACTTCCTCCAGATACTCGTTCTAATAACTTCATATCTAGATCTTCTTCAGCTCTTTTTAATATCTTCCATGCTTTAGAATGGGACATCCCCATAACCTCACATGCCTTACTTAAAGAGCCATACTCATCACATAAATGTAATAACTGTGAGACACCTTTTCCAAAACAGGGTTCTTCATTAAAGAGTCTGAGTCTAAAATTAAATTTTTCAGGATTATGATATGTCATCCTACCAGCCCTTTCCAAAACCACAATTTGGGAATGTACATTGTGGACAGTTTAAACACAAACCACCTTCACCAAGCATTGCAAGTTCATCAGCAGTGATTGGATCATTGGCTACAAGTCGAGGAAGAACTAAATCAAAAACTGTTCTTTTTGCATACATCACACATCCTGGTAAACCAACAATTGGTGTATCTCCCTTATATGATAATAAGAACATCGCACCTGGTAAAACAGGTGAACCATAACTAATAATATTGGCCCCTGTATTCTTGATTGCAAGTGGCGTCTTATCATCTGGATCAACACTCATACCACCAGTACAGATTACTATATCTACATGCGTGTCAAGTGCTTCTTGTATAGCACTTGTCACCATATCCGGATCATCTGGACATAATTTATGGAATACAACTTCTACATCATATTCCTTTAATTTATCAATAATAACAGGAGTAAATGTATCTTTAATACGTCCCTTATAGACTTCACTTCCTGTAGTAATAATAGCTGCTTTCTTAAATACAAAAGGCTTTACTTCAAGTATTGGTGTATCAGTGATTTTTGATGCTTCTTCCATCTTTTCCTTTTTAATAACTAACGGAATAATACGCATACCTGCGAGATGATCACCAGAATGAACAACTGTATTTCCGTTTCTTGTCGCAATCATCATTTCACCCATACGATTCACTTCTAATAGCTTTTCTTTATTCACTTTAAATAAGCCATCAATAGTGCTAATTAATTCTATTTTGCCTTCTTTAATTTCTGTTGTAGACATATGATCATTTTGACACAGCTTGCATAATACTTCTGCTGCTTCATTTTCATGCATCATAGTCTCATCATTTTCCCATACATAGAGGTTTTCTTTTCCTAAAGACAACAATACAGGAATATCTTCTTCTTTTACGATATGACCTTTTCTAAAGCGTGCGCCTTTTCTAACGCCTCTCACAATTTCAGTAATATCATGACATAATACTGCCCCTATTGCATCTTCTGTCTTGATTTGTTTCATGATTTTCTCCATTTCCCCGCGCCTTCGTTGCGCGGACACAAATATA
>NZ_DAWDDM010000084.1:0-7489 GCF_052354645.1 Catenibacterium sp. | reverse complement strand
TTCATTTCCTTTGTAAAGACTTTTTTTGATTTTTATTCATTTTTTGTGAAAAAATAAAAAAAGCAGCCTATAAGCGCTATTTTAGTGCCTATAGGCTATGTTTTATTTGTTCATTGATTTTTCAATTGCGTTAATAAATGCACTGCGCATACCAGCATCTTCTAAAGCTTTTACGCCTCTAATAGTAGAACCACCTGGTGAAGTAACATTATCCTTTAAGATCCCCGGATGAAGATCGGTTTTTAATTGCATCTTTCCTGATCCAAGTACTGTCTGACTTGCAAGCTTATAAGCCATCTTTCTTGGCATGCCCTGCATAACAGCACCATCAGCTAACGCTTCAATCACCATATAGATATAAGCAGGTGCACACCCTGACAATGCGCCACCTACAGCCATTAAGTGGTTTGGTACTACTTCTATTTCTCCTACTGATGAGAAAGCATCTTTAATAGCACTAAATTCTTCATCAGTTAAAGAATGAGTCTGTTCTAATAGACACATGCCTTCTCTTACTGCCATTGGAGTATTTGGCATAACTGTTAAATGTCTTGTAGAAGCATCTAATAGTGTATTGTATTTATCAAAGTCATAGCCAAGTACAATAGAAACAACTGCTTTGCCTTTTAAATCTTCTTTGATATCAGCTATTACTGATTCAATCACCTGTGGTTTAACACATAAAAAGACAAAATCACTTTCTTTTACGACCTCATGTGCATCATTTAAAGCTACAATTCCAAAAGAACTCATTTTATCTAATTGAGCTTTATTTAAATCATAAGCACATATTTCTTTACCTGGAATAAATCCAGATTCTACAAAACCTTGCGCAATTGCACTGGCCATATTACCCATGCCTACAAAACCAAATTTATACATAAGAATTCCCCCTTGTAAAAAAAGCTAACATAATGTTAGCTTAAATTTTTCTATTTCTAATAAAGCCTGGTAATGGATCTTCATCATCATCTTCAACAACTGTAGTTGTCTTATTACCATGTACTGTATATGTCTGTTTTGGAGTTACTACAACTTCTTCTTCAGGCTGATCTTCTTCAAAACCAGTCGCAATGATAGTAACGATGATCTGGTCATCTAACTGATCATTTGAAGCTACACCCATGATTGCATTGACATCATTGCCAATTGCTTCAGTAATAGTCGCAAATGCTTCGCTTGCTTCAAATAATGACATACTAGGTCCACCAGTAATGTTGACGATTGCATCCTTTGCACCGTTGATAGATACATCTAATAATGGAGATGATACAGCACGTTTTGCAGCTTCCTGTGCTTTATTTTCACCTTCAGCCATACCAATACCAATAAGTGCATCGCCACGATCCTTCATGACTGAGCTAACATCCGCAAAATCAAGGTTGATCATTGCTGGAATCGCAATTAAATCAGTAATAGTCTGAACAGACTGACGTAAAATGTTATCTGCTTCTCTGAATGCTTCATTCATTGGACGATTACCAATTACTTCAAGAAGACGATCGTTAGATACAACGATAATAGAGTCTACGTTCTTACGTAATTCTTCTAAGCCTGCAAAAGCCTGTCTTTTTCTTCTAGGCCCTTCAAATGTGAAAGGAGAAGTGACAACACCTACTGTTAATGCGCCTAAATCTCTTGCAATCTTTGCAACAACTGGTGCACCACCAGTACCTGTTCCACCACCCATTCCGGCAGCAACAAAGACCATATTTGCATCAGCTAAAGCTTCTCTAATTTCATTTTCAGATTCCTGAGCTGCTTTACGTCCGATTTCTGGATTTCCTCCAGCACCTAATCCCTGTGTAATATCTTTTCCTAAGAAGATCTTGTTCACACCTGTAATACCTTTTAATACCTGTGCATCAGTGTTTGCTACATAGAAATCAACACCTTTTACTCCATCAGTCACCATTCTATTAACGGCGTTGTTTCCTCCGCCACCTACACCAATAACTTTTATTTTTGCAACCTTCACAAAATCTAAATTTTCATCCATTGTCCTGCCCTCACTTTAATCATCACTTAATATCGAATCAAAAAACTTTCTAAACTTGCCTTTATGATGAGTTGTTTCAGTCTTAGCCATCGTTAGACCTCTCACCTTTAAACTCATCGTGCTTGATAAATCAGGAAGAACAAGTGATACAACATCTTCACCTATCAATTCCTTACGATCATCTAGGCAATATAACATACCTAAACATGGTACCAGAGACATATCTCTTGCACCTACTGTTTCAGGTCGATAACATCTTACAGGTGTACCTAATACATCTGTCGCAATTAAATTGAGGCAAGGTAATTCCCCTCCACCGCCGACAACAACAGTTTCATAAGTACGTCCATCATTGATAGCATCTAAACAGTGTTTAATTTGTGCCATCATTTCCCACACAGCTGTCTGTAATACTTCAGACAAATCCCTCTGTGTATAATTCTTTTCTACCCCATCTACGATAGTAGTATGGATAATATCTTCTTCACCAAGACCATTTTCACATGTGCCGTATTTCACTTTATATATTTCGGCCTGTTCCATAGAAATCTGCCATGCATCTGCAATAGCACAAGTTAAGGTATAGCCACCTATTGGTACAGTCTTCAAATATTTCAAATAGCCCTCTTCAAAGAAAGAAATAGTTGAATGATCATATCCGATATTGATCATCACTGCACCTTCTTGAAGATATACAGCATCAAACGCTTCTTTTGCAGAAGCATATGCATCAATCGTAATATCAATAACATCCAATCCTGCTTTTTCTACAGCTGTCAGGTAAGAATACAATACCTTCTTGTTTGTAGTAATCACAAGTGCTTCTACCTTTAAAGAGGCAGAACGCATACCAAGAGGCATATGATCCACTTCTTTTGTATCTAAAAGATACTTAACAGGAATAGTTGATACAATTTCTTCTTTCTTGCTCTTTTCAAAACGTTGTGCAATCTTCAAAACACGTACAATATCACTGACCTCAATTTTATCCTGAGGTGAATTCACTTTTGTAATACCTTTAGTTTGGTATGTTCTTGCATAATTGCTAGGAAGAACAAGTGCAACAGATGTAATTGTTGTATTCAATTCAGCATCTGCTTCCTTAATAATTGATCTGATTTCATCAACCAGTACTTCTTCATTTTTGATCAAGCCACCCTCAATGGCATGGCTCGCTAATTTCTTCGTGAAGAGTATATTAATATTAGTGCTCATCAACTCTGCGACAAGTAGCTTCAGTGTCGTAGAACCGATGTCTAAAACAGCATATATTCTTTTCATAGACACTCTCCTTACATATAATCTTATTTTATCATAATTACAAAATAATGAAAACGATTTATAGACTACTTATCACGAGTTACATATATATGACTCGTAAGGTTTACTCGCATTTAGTCATGTATAAATTTCTTCCCTCAAATGAGAATACACATACATCACTTTTACTTTGCATATAAGCAGAGTAATCAAAACGAGATGGAGACAATGTATCCTTCATACCCTGGATATCTAAAATCAATTTCTTTCCATCATCAAGTATTAAAGCCACACGATCATCATATCCTTTTGCTGGAGAATAAACGATATCACTTACTGCATTTCTAATCGTAACAGGAATAGCAACATACTGGCTTGCAAGTTCTTCTACTGTCTTGATATCAGTAAATCCTGAAATCTTAGGAATTTGTTTAAGTCCTGTATAATTCATACCTTCAACAACCTGAATAAGTTTACCTTCTTCAGTAACGATATAGGTTTTATTGTCTAGTTCCATATATGCGACTAAAGCAGCTTCTTGAATTTCAATAGAAACACCACCAAGGATGTTATGAGTAACATAAGCCTTTGTGACAAGACCTGTCTTCTTCAGATTATCTTTAATCGTGTCATTTTTTAACAAGAAATGATAGGTATGATCTGTAATGCCTGATTCTTTTACAACTAAATCTTTTGTAAGCTGTGAATTACCTGTGACCTTTATAGACATAACCTTTGATAATGGGGATATCATATATCCCAAAACTATTAAAAGAATAATACCAAGAAGTGTCAAACGACGCTTTCTTAGTTTTCTTCTACGTCTATTTTTCTCAATTAACTCACGTGATGGGCTGCGATCATATTCATTAAATTGAAAATCGGGCTTCTTATCCATATTTAATCCCAATTCACTAAAATAACTTCTTTATGAAGCTTGACTCCAAACTTCTCATAAACAGTTTTTTCTACAAGTCTAATGAGATCAAGTATATCCTTTGCACTTGCATATCCATTGTTTACGATGAAATTCGAATGTTTAGGTGATACCTGTGCACCACCAATTTCATAACCGCGCAGCCCTGCTTCATCAATATAACGCCAGGCAGGTTTTTCTTCAGGGTTTCTAAAAACACTACCTGCACATGCAAAATTCCATGGCTGTGTACTCATACGACGTTCTTTACGCTTATCTAATACCTTACGGATTTCTCCTGGATCTTTAGCTGTCATTTCAAATGTTGCATCAAGAATGATCCAGTTTGGATGCTTTTGTAACACTGAATGACGATAAGAGAATTCCATATCTTCTTTGCTTAATGTAATGATATTTAAGTCATCATCAAGCACACGTGCACTTACAAATACATCTGCCATACAATACTTATAGGCACCAGCATTCATATAAATACCACCACCCATATCTCCAGGAATACCACCCATAAATTCAAATCCTGATAATCCTGCTTTGGCACTCGAATAAGCTAAGGCAATCATAGAGACACCCGCCTGTGCCACAATAGTGCTACCATTCATCTTCACATCATCAAATGATTTCATTGAGATAATGATACCATCATATTCTTTATCACTAAATAGGAGATCACTGCCATTACCGATAACCATGTGCTTAATATCATGATCACGACAATAATTTAAAGTCTGAATAAGTGAATCGATATCGTTTGCTTTAACGAATATCTTGGCAGGTCCACCCACTTTATAGGTTGTATGCTTGTACATAGGTTCATTCTCAATGACTTTGCCTATATTCATAGACACAAGATCGTTATATACCTGCTTCACATCCATATTAGCGTCCTCCAGTTAATTTTAATATTTCTTTATAAATATCCTCACATGCATGAGGCTTACCTAAAGCAAGTGCTTTTTTAGATAATTCTTTACGCATTTCTTCATTGTTCATATATTGATCAACAACTTCTACAAATGCATCTGCATTTAAATCTTTTTCAAGAATCAAATGAGCAGCCCCTTTGGCTACAAGTTCACGAGCATTGTATTCCTGATGGTTAGCCACTACATAAGGACTAGGAATAATAATAGAAGCTGTCCCTAATGCTGTCATTTCAGCAAGAGTTGTAGCACCTGCACGGCTCACTGCTAAATCGCAGCTATGTAAAACACTAGGCATATCATCAATATATGGTAATACATGAATAGAATCACTTAAGTCCTTAAGTTCTTCCTTCATCTTTTCATAATAAGTCTTACCTGTTACATAAAGTACATCATAATCCTTATGATCCATCTTATGTAATGCATCCTTCATTACAGCATTGACTGTTGCGGAACCAAGTGATCCCATAACAATCACCATAACTTTTCTATCAGGTGCAATATTGTAAAGATCATGTACATCTTTGAGTACTCCTTCAGATACAACAGAAGCACGAGGGTTACCGAGTAACTTTGTCTTATCCTGTGGAAATGCTTTTAAAGCTTTTTCATAACAGCAGATAATTTCATCTACACGCTTGATTAAGATCTTGTTTGTTAAACCAATGATGGAATTCTGTTCATGGATCATTGTCTTATAGCCTTTCTGACTTGCTGCTAAGACAATAGATGCACTAGGATAACCACCAAACCCAATAACGATATCTGGATTAAATTCCTTTAAAATCTTCTTTGAAGACTTTAAAGATTTTAAGAAAATCAAAGCATTTTTAGCTTTCTGTAAAGGATTGCCTACAAGACCTTTTACATGTAAACCACGATATGCCAAACCCATCTGAGGTACAATCTGAGATTCTAATCTATCTGTTGTACCTACAAATAAGAATTCAGTATCAGGATCACATTTCTTAATATAATCAACTAAGGCAAGAGCAGGATAGATATGTCCTCCTGTTCCACCAGCACTTACTATAATTTTCATTTAACTCACTCCTATAACTTGTTCACGATGTCTTTGAAGACATTTCCTCTTTCAACATAACTATGGAATTCATCGAATGAACTTGTTGAAGGAGAAAGCAATACAACATCGCCTTCTTCAGCAATCTCTTTTGCTTTTAAAATTGCATCTTTCATATGATCTACCACGATTGTATGAGGATGTTGCATATCTTTAGAGAAACGTTCTTTTGTCTCACCAAAACAGATGAGTGTCTTAATAAGAGGATTTTGTTCTCTTACGTCCTTTAAATCAAGATTCTTTTCATGACCACCCATTAATAAAATAACAGGTTTTTCAAATGCTTTAATCGCAATCACTGCTGCATCTGTATTAGTTCCCTTAGAGTCATTGTAATAACGTACGCCATCAAGTTCTCTTACAAACTCAATACGATGTTCTACACCCTTGAATGCAGCTAAAGTGTCATGAATAGATTCAAGACTTACACCTACTGCTCTGCACGCTGCAATCGCAACCATCATGTTCGCAACATTATGTAAACCTACAATCTTGATTTCATCACGACTAATGACCTTCTGACCCTTGTAATAGATTGCATTGTCTTTAAGTTCTACATCTGCCAAGCTTTTAACTGAGAATGTTTCAATATGTGATGGAACAGGATACTGTGCTAAATAAGACTGTAAAGTTTCATCATCACTATTATTAATAAATAAATCATTCTCATCCTGATTCATATAAATTCGCATCTTAGATGCATAATATTCATCTAGAGAGTCCATATAATCAAGATGATCCGGTGTTAAGTTTAAAACTGTAGCCACTTCTGGCTTGAATTCTTCAATATCAATAAGCTGGAAGTTAGACATTTCTACTACAACATCATGTCCTTCTTCTTCATATAAATGTTCATTTAACACGACTTCACAATAAGGAATACCGTAGTTACCGCAAATATGTGCCTTGCGACCTGCAGCCTTCAAGATTTCATAAATCAAAGTCACTGTGGTCGTTTTTCCATTTGTTCCTGTTACCGCAATATAATGCTGCTTTTTAGCCACTTTATAACCTAATTCAATTTCTGTATAAACAGGAATACCACGTTCTTTTAAACGCAAGATAAATGGTGCATGATAATTGATTCCTGGATTTTTAACTACAAAGTCAAAATCTCTTTCAAATAATTCATCTGGCTGTCCACCACAAACCATTTCAATTCCTTCACTCACATATGTGTCATATTCAGGAATATCTTCTTTTTTCTTTGATTCATTGATAGTGATATCAGCATGCATAAACTTTAATAATTCAACTGCTGCCTTACCACTTTTTGCAAGTCCTAATAC
>NZ_DAWDDM010000083.1:0-7540 GCF_052354645.1 Catenibacterium sp. | reverse complement strand
GTGTATTATTCGCTCGGAAATCATACAAAAAGGGTGTTTTTTCTGATTTACGATTGAAATAATTTGGACGAAAAAGTTTTCGATTGAATTTACGCTCTTTTTTAATTATACTTAAAGTAGTAGAATAGGAAAGGAGATAGAAATATGCGTGAAACAAGAAATCTAGAGTTTAAAGAAACAATCACAAGTACTTTCTTGAAAACAGTTAGTCCTTTTTCAAACTATGATGGTGCAACAATCTTGTTTGGAGTTGACGATGATGGCAATATTAAAGGGTTGTCAGATATAATCAAGGCGTGTTTAGATATTGAAAACAAAATTAATGATACTATTTCTCCGCAACCAGATTATGTACTTGAACCAAATGAAGTAAACAAGACTATAAAACTTATTGTGAAAAGTGGATTACAGAAACCATACTTATATAAATCAAAAGCATATAAGCGTAATGATTCTGCAACTATAGAAGTAGATACATTAGAGTTTTCAAGGCTTGTATTGGAAGGGAAAAATATTAGTTTTGAAGAACTACCATACAAAGATCAGAATCTTACTTTTCATTTTCTTGAAGAACAATTAGAAAAAACTATTCAAATCAGTTCGTTTAATCTCGATACATTAAAAACTCTTAATCTCTATGACAATAATAATGGATATAATAACGCAGCTGGTTTATTAGCGGATACTAATGATTTTCCTGGAGTTGATATTATAAAATTTGGAGAAAATATCAGTGTTATTCAGAAAAGAATTACATTTGATCATATGTCTATTCTAGAAATCTATAAGAAATCGCTTGAGGTATTTAGAGATTATTATAGATATGAAGTGATAGAAGGATCTGAAAGAAAGAATGTCGAAAAAATACCAGAAGCAGCTTTTAGAGAAGCTATTGCGAATGGACTTATTCATAGGATGTGGGATGTGAATTCTCATATTAGAATATCTATGTTTGATAATCATATCGATATAGTGTCTCCGGGTGGACTACCAACAGGAATTTCTGAAGAAGAGTATTTGAATGGTAAAACATCTGTTTTAAGAAATAGAAATCTTGCGAATGTATTCTATCGATTAGGATTTGTAGAAATATTTGGAACAGGTATTACACGAATCAAACAATTATATGAAAGTAGTTTTGTGAAACCTCGTTTTGAAGTATCAGAAAATACTATAAAGATTGAATTGCCTGTTTTTGAAGATATTTCTGATTTAACAGATGATGAGCATCTTGTTTTAAAAGCGTTAAGTAAAACAGTCCTAAAATCTATTAGTGAAATAGTACCAAGTACACCTTTTGGTAAATCAAAAGTCTCTTCTCTATTGAAAATACTAGAGAAAAAGGGAGTTGTACTGATTCAAGGAAAAGGTAGATCCACAAAATATATAATAAAATAGAAAATCTAACGTAACGTAAAAAAAGCGAGTTTTATTAATTACTCGCTTTTTTCTTCAACCATCTTTAAAATTTCATCTTTAAGTGTCTGCACCATATCTTCCTGTTTAACACGTTTTACAATCTCACCATGCTTAATAAGAAGACCTTCACCAACACCACCGGCAATACCTATATCAGCATGACGTGCTTCACCTGGACCATTTACTGCACAACCCATAATTGCGACTGTAATATCGAGATGAATATCCTTTAAGAAATCTTCCATCTCTTTAGCAATAGGTATCAAATCATACTGAATACGACCGCAAGTAGGACATGATACAAGAGTAGGGACACCCTTTAATAAACCTAATTCCTTTAATAGAATCTTAGCAACCTTAATTTCTTCCACAGGATCATCACTTAAAGATACTCTAATAGTATTTCCAATACCTTCATATAATAATGTACCAATACCTAAAGCAGACTTAATAGTGCCTCCTAAGGCAGTACCTGCTTCAGTGACACCTACATGTAAAGGGTAAGGGAATGTTTTAGACGCTAATTCATACGCTTTAATAGTCAACATTGTATTAGAAGACTTTAATGAAATAACGATATCATGGAAATCTAAATCTTCTAGAATCTTTACATGTTTCATTGCAGATTCAATCATACCTTCAGGTGTAGGTTCTCCATATTTTTCTAGAATCTCTTTTTCTAAAGAACCACCATTAACTCCAATTCTAATAGGGATATGTTTTTCTTTACATGCATCTACAACTGCTTTTACCTTTTCGATAGAACCAATATTACCAGGATTAATACGTACCTTATCAATACCAGATTCTATAGCAATAAGAGCTAGCCTATAATCAAAATGAATATCAGCCACTAAAGGAATATGAATCCCTTTCTTGATCTCTTTAATCGCATAAGCATCCTCTTTATCAAATACAGCTACTCTTACAAGTTCACAACCTGCTTGTTCTAACGCATTAATCTGTTTAATAGTTGCTTCTACATTCTTAGTCTTAGTATTACACATAGACTGAATCACTACATGATTATTACCACCGATAGTTAAATTGCCTACCTGTACACTTCTTGTTTCTTCTCTTAACATATTTCTATACCTCGCACTTTATATTTTAAGAAACTTACACCCTAAATGCAAGGCATAAGAAAACATCCAGCAAAATGCTGGATGTTTATGTTTCATATAGAAAACTCTATCAACTATCCGATTGAGTTAATTTTCTTCTGAAGTCTTGCTTTCTGTCTGCTAGCATAGTTTTTGTGATGGATATGCTTAGTTACAGATGCATCTAACTGTCTTGTGCAATCGCTAAATTCCTTAGCAGCAACTTCTTTGTCACCAGCTTCTACAGCGTTTAATACTTTCTTGATTGAAGTCTTTAAAGCGCTCTTTACTGCGTTGTTTGCTAATCTTTTTTCATTATCGTTTTTATAACGTTTAATCTGCTGTTTCATGTTTGCCATAATAATCTCACCTCGTTCTATAGTTTGCTGAACTATAATACCAAAAATGCTAGATGATTGCAATAGTTTTTTTGGTTTTTCCTGTGTGGTAGCACTTATAAAATGAGTATGTTATAATTATAAAGTAATTACAGGAGGAATTTTATGAGTAAAAAAATAGTTTTTATGGGAACTGCATCTTTTTCATTAAAAGTACTGCAGATGTTACTAGAAAATAAATATGATGTTGTGGGTGTTGTCACTCAGCCAGATCGTTATGTAGGAAGAAAGAAAGTACTCACTATGAGTGATGTGAAACAGGAAGCATTAAAACATGATATTCCTGTATTACAGCCAGAACGAATTAGAAATGACTATCAGGCAGTCTTAGATCTAAAGCCTGATTTAATTATTACTGCAGCTTATGGACAGATTGTCCCAACTGCTGTATTAGAAGCACCACGTCTAGGATGTGTGAATGTCCATGCGTCTTTATTACCACTTTATCGTGGTGGGGCACCAGTGCATCGCGCTATTATTGATGGTCGCAAAGAAACAGGTGTGACTATTATGTATATGGCAGAAAAGATGGATGCAGGTGATATTATCTCTCAAAAATCCACACCAATTACAGATGATGATAACTTAGAAATTGTATATGATCGTTTAACTGATATTGGTGCTGAATTATTAAAGGATACATTACCATCTATCTTTGATGAAACAAATGATAGAATTCCACAGAATCCTGATGAAGTTGTTTATGCACCTATTATTAAAAGAGAAGATGAAAGACTTGATTGGAACAAGACAGCAAGAGAAATCTTTAATCATGTAAGAGGCTTATATCCTCATCCAGGTACATTTACAACTTATAATGGACAGGTTGTAAAAATCTATAAGGGTGAAATTCATAACTGCCCTAATGCCAAGGAACATCATAAAGATGAAAAGAACGGTACTATCGTTAAGATCTTTAAGGATGCAATCGGTGTAAAGGTAGAAGATGGTGTATTTGTGATTACAGAGATACAGCTTTCTGGTAAGAAACGTATGTCTGTAAAGGATTATTTAAATGGTAAGAATATATTCGAGGTAGGAACTCAGTTTGAGTAGGTGACATTTATGAGAATGGTAGATCTTATTGAAAAGAAAAAAGATAATGTAGTATTAACTGATGAAGAAATTCATGAATTAATCCAGGAATATACAAAAGGTGATATTCCTGATTATCAGATGAGTGCTTTCTTGATGGCTGTTGTCTTTAATGGATTAACAGATCACGAAACAGCCCAGCTGACTTTAGAAATGATGCATAGTGGTGATGTGATTGATTTAAGTGGTATTCATGGTATTAAAGTAGATAAGCATTCTACTGGTGGTGTTGGTGATAAGACATCTTTAGTATTAGGTCCAATGGTAGCTGCATGTGGTGTACCAGTCGCTAAGATGAGTGGTAGAGGACTTGGACATACAGGTGGGACTCTAGATAAGATGGAGTCTATTCCAGGACTTAATATTTATGTTAATGAAGAAGATTTTATTAAACAGGTGAATGATATTCATTTAGCTATTATTGGTCAGACAGCGTCTCTTGATCCTGCAGATAAGAAGATGTATGCATTAAGAGATGTCACTGGAACTGTTCAGTCTATTCCTTTGATTGCTTCTTCTATTATGAGTAAGAAGTTAGCTGCAGGCAGTGATGCAATTTTACTTGATGTCAAATATGGTGATGGTGCTTTTATGAAGAACTTGGAGGACGCGAAGAAACTTGCTCGTACAATGATCACAATTGGTCAGCATCTTCATAAGGATACAAGAGCCACTATTTCTAATATGTCCCAGCCTTTGGGCTATGCAATTGGTAATTCATTAGAAGTGAAAGAAGCGATTGCAACACTTAATGGCAATGGTCCTGAGGATTTATTAGAATTATGTTTAACTGCAGGAAGTACAATGTTGATGATGGCACAAAAGGCAGAAACAGTGACTGAAGCAAGAAAGATGCTAGAAGAAGCCATTTCTTCTAAGAAAGCATTACATGCTTTAGAAGCAATGGTAAAAGCACAGGGTGGAGACAGCGATTATATTCTTTATCCTGAAAAGTTTACAATGGCTGAACATATATTTGATGTTTATGCGCCTGAAACAGGATATATTGAAGATCTAGAGGCATTAACTCTTGGACTAGTATCAATGCGTCTAGGTGGAGGAAGAGAAACAGTCACAGATGAAATTGATCATAGCGTTGGTTTAATTCTACATAAGAAGATTGGTGATTATGTAGAACAGGGAGAACCATTAGTGACTGTTCATGATAATGGTAAATGGACAAAAGAAAGAAAAGAAGAATTATTAAGTGCATTCCATTTTAGTAAAGAAAAGGTAGAAAAACCTATATTGATTGATGAAATTATGGAGTAGTATATGAGTAAATTTTTATTTTTTGATATTGATGGTACATTAGTAGGAAAATCAAGACATATAACAGAAAAAACAAAAGAAGCCATTCAAGCAGCAAAGAATGCGGGAAATAAAGTATTCTTATGTACAGGTAGAGCACCTACTTCTATTGTAGGTGATGTTAAAGCATTACCTATTGATGGTATTGTGGCAAGTGCAGGAGGATTTGTCCAGGTAGATGGGAAGTATATCTTTAAGAACTATATGGATCAATATACTCTTTCAGAAATGATGACACTCTTTGTGAATCATGGTATCTTATTCTGTCTAGAAACTGAACATGCGATTTATCAGACACCAGGTGTGAATGAATTCTTTGACAAGAGACACAATAAGGAATTTGGGGATAATGTAGAATTACAGAGATTCTTTGAATTAAAACGTCAGGAAGAAAACCGTATTCCTGTCTCTCAATTTGACTTAGAAAAGACAGGTGTCACTAAGATTGGTTTTATTGCCCCTGATCCTATCGCTTTTTATGATTGTGTAAAGTATATTGCACCAATGTTTAATATTGTGACATTCTCTAAATATGAAGATGATTTCATTAATGGTGAAATCATCTTAAAGAACTGCACAAAAGCAGATGGTGTGAAACGTGTTGTAGATTATTATCATGGAGATATGAAGGATACAATCGGTTTTGGAGATTCTATGAATGATTTCCAGATGATTGATACATGTGAAATTGGTGTCGTTGCGGAGAATGCCCCAGATAAATTAAAAGCTATTGGAACATGTTTCTTCAAGGACCCAGATGCTGATGGTTTAGCAGATGCAATTAATGAATTAAAATTAGATCAGTAGGAGATGATTGTATGAAGTATGAAATTAAAGGAAAACCACTTCCTGTCGCAATCCTTCATCTAGATCAAGGCGAATCTATTTTGACAGATAGTGGCGCAATGGTATGGATGAAACCAGCTCTAACTATGGATACTGTATCAGGTGGTATGAAATCTCTATTTGGCCGTGCTTTTTCAGGAGAAACACTTTTCTTGAATAAATATACAGCAACCGAGCCGAGCATGATTGCCTTAGGATCTTCTTTTCCTGGTGACATACTTGTGTATGATGTGAGCCAGGGAGATATTATTGTTCAGAAGTCTTCTTATCTTGCAAGTGAAGAAACAGTAAAAAGAGAAATCTCTTTTTCTAAAAAAGGTACAATAGGATTTTTTGGTGGCGAAGGGTTCATCATGAATAGATATTTTGGCTCAGGTTTACTATTTATTGAGATAGATGGTACAGCTATAGAATATGACTTAAATCCTGGTGAAGAGATGGTTGTGAATACAGGTAATCTTGTCGCAATGAGTTCATCTTGTCATATTGATGTTGTTTCTGTAAAAGGTATAAAGAATAAGTTCCTAGGAGGAGAAGGATTCTTTAACACAGTAGTCAAGGGACCAGGTCATGTAATTGTACAGACAATGCCTATTTCTACATTGGCTGAAAGCTTATCTGGTTTTATGCCTCAAAATGACTAAAAAGGATGTCAGTGACATCCTTTTTTAATTATGATTCCAATTTGTTTGTTCGTCTTTATCAGTGATTTCTCTTATCACATGGCATGGATTACCTACGGCTACACTGTTGCTAGGAATATCGTTTACAACAACACTGCCTCCACCAATGACAACATTATCTCCGATAGTGACTCCAGGCATCACCTGAACACCTGCACCAATCCAGACATTATTTCCTATCGTAATAGGATAAGCATATTCTAGTCCTTGATTTCTACGTTTTGTATCAATTGGATGTCCTGCAGTATAGAATCCACAGTTAGGTGCGATAAAGACATTATCTCCAAAAGTTACTTCTGCGCCATCTAGTATCACTGTATTATGGTTCGCAAAGAAGTGTCTACCTATTTTGATATTATAGCCATAATCACACCAGAACGGTGACATAATACAAGTAGAGTCATCTATAGGTCCTAATAATTGATGGAGTATCTTTTTTTGATTTACTGTATCAGAAGGCATCAGTTGATTAAATTTGAAACATAAATCTTTTGCGATTGCTCTTTCTTTAAGTAGATCTTTATCGTTGTTGGCATTATACAACATTTCTTTCAACATTTTTTCTTTTTCAGTCATAATCTTTCTCCTTACCTATATCATAATAATATAGTTATTATATCAATTAAACGTTTTTTTTAGATACCACTGTTTAAATAGAGGGGCTGTGATATTATAGATTGGTAGT
>NZ_DAWDDM010000082.1:0-7634 GCF_052354645.1 Catenibacterium sp. | reverse complement strand
ATTAGAAATATAGCGATTATTGCTCACGTTGACCATGGTAAAACAACATTGGTTGACCAGCTTATTAAGAAATCTGGAACACTTGAAGCACACGAAGAACTAGCTGAACGTGCTATGGATAGTAACGCTTTAGAAAGAGAACGTGGTATTACTATTTTAGCAAAGAATACAGCTATTCATTATAAAGACTATAAGATCAACATCATGGATACACCAGGCCATGCTGACTTTGGTGGAGAAGTAGAACGTATCATGCACATGGTGGATGGTGTTTTACTTGTTGTTGATGCTTATGAAGGTACAATGCCTCAGACTCGTTTCGTATTAAAGAAGGCATTAGCTGCTCATGTTAAACCTATCGTTGTTATCAACAAGGTTGACCGTCCAGTTGTAAGAATTCAGGAAGTTATGGATGAAGTTCTTGAATTATTTATGGAATTAGGTGCTGATGATAATCAGCTTGATTTCCCAACTGTTTTCGTTTCAGCATTAAATGGTACAAGCTCATTAGATCCTGATATTAGTACTCAGGTTCCTAATATGGACTGTTTATTTGATATGATTATCAATGAAATTCCTGCACCAGCAGTAGATGTTGAAGGTGGTTTACAGTTACAGCCAGCTTTATTAGACTACAATGATTATGTAGGAAGAATTGGTATTGGTAGAATCCAGAGAGGTTCTATTAAAGTAAATGAAAATGTTGTATGTTTAAGAGCAGATGGTTCTAAGACACAGTTCCGTGTTCAGAAGTTATTCAGTTATTTAGGTATGCATAGATTTGAAGTAGAAGAAGCAAGTGCTGGTGATATCGTGGCTGTTGCAGGTTTAGCTGACATTGGTGTTGGTGAAACAATCTGTGAACCAAGCTGTGAAGAAGCATTACCATTACTTCATGTAGATGAACCAACAATCCAGATGATCTTTGGTACAAACACTTCACCATTTGCTGGTCAGGATGGTAAGTTTGTGACTGCATCTAAGATTGAAGAACGTTTATTCAAAGAAACAAACAAGGATGTATCTTTAAAAGTAGAACGTATTCAGAATAAAGAAGAATGGATGGTAAGTGGTCGTGGTGAATTACACTTATCTATCTTAATTGAAACAATGAGAAGAGAAGGATATGAATTACAGGTATCTAGACCTCATGTTATCTTAAAGGAAATCGATGGTGTGACATGTGAACCATATGAAGATGTAGAAATTGAAGCACCAGATGATTGTATTGGTTCAGTTATTGAATCATTAGGTTTAAGAAGAGGTATCATGGAAAACATGGATTCTATGGATGGTATGACTAAGGTTCATTACATCGTACCTTCTAGAGGTTTAATTGGTTTCATGACTAACTTCTTAACAATGACTAAGGGTTATGGTATTATTAACCACTCATTCTTAGAATATCGCCCATTAGAAGGTGAAGCAGTAGGTGAAAGACAGTTAGGTGTTCTTATCTCTATTGAAACAGGACAGACTACTGCTTATGCACTTGGTGGTGTAGAAAGCCGTGGTGTAATGTTTGTTGGTCCTGGTGTAGATGTATACGAAGGTATGATTGTTGGGGAACATGCAAAGGACAATGACTTAGTAGTAAACGTTACTAAGGGTAAACAGCAGACAAATACACGTTCATCTACAAAAGATACTACAGTAGTATTAAAGAGACCTAGACACTTCAACCTAGAAGCTTGTCTTGACTATATTAATGAAGATGAATTAGTAGAAGTCACTCCAAACAATATCCGTTTAAGAAAGAAATATCTTTCTGAACTTGATCGTAAGAGAGCTTATAGAGCTAAAAATTCAGCATCAGAATAAGGGGAGTAATGAGAATTACTCTCTCTTTTTTTAAAGGAGTATGTTATGAAGATTAAAGAACTCACAACTATTGGTTTTAAACCAACCCCTAAAAAAGATTATTATTACTATATTCAAGATCATTTCTATCTTTTATTACAGGTATTACCTCATCATAAAATAGCTTTATTATTGACTACAGAAGATAGTAAGCATCAAAGAGATATACTAGAACAACTCTTTATTAAAAGAGATGATGTAGAACGTATATATTCTAATGAGAAAGGTGCTGGACTTGTATTATCTAAGCGCATTAAAAAAGAAGAGTTAGAGAATATTATCTTAACACTCAAGAAAGAAATTAATCAGTCACCACAATGTCATCACTGTCATCAAAGCAAACCATTAAATGTCTATTTATTAGATGATGAAATAGATATATTATGTTCAGACTGTTTTGAAAAGCATGAACGTATTACCAAACACACTGCTTCACCACTTGGAATACTTGGTGCTTTTATTGGTGCAGTCATTGGAGGTATTATATGGGCTTTTGGTTATAACCTTGGTTATATCATCTGTCTAGATGCCATACTATTATCATTGCTTAGCTTTATTGGATATAAGAAGCTAGGACACTATATTGATCAAAAGGCAAAGATTATTATTCCTTTAATAGATATTCTTGTATTATTCTTTGCACAATATGCTTCATGTGCATTCTCTGTTCAGACAGCCTTTAAACGTATTGGTACATCAAGTGTTTCATTTATTCAGGCATTAGTTGTTGTACCAGGTATGATGTTTGATTCAAATCTGATAGGATTACTTCTTGTTTATTTACTTTATGGTCTTATTTTGATGATCATTACTTTGGTTATTTTGTTTATATATGACAAGCGTAAAAACAGTTACTATTTTACATATAAATGTATAAATGGTGAAAATAGTTGATATTTTCAAGAAAAAATGGTTGATTGTAAAAGGAAAAGTGTTATATTAAAGGTGGTTTTTATCATACTAGGAAATGGAGGATATAAACATGAAAACAAAAATTGAAGTACAGTTCATGAATAAAGATGTTAATGTGTCTGATATCGAAAAATTAGTTAAAGAAGATATCAAAGCTAACGGAATCAAGCTTAACACTCTTGAAACTTTAGAAGTTTACTATAAACCTGAAGATAGCGCAGTATATTATGTAGCGACTACAAAAGATAAGAAGGTTTATGGTGTAAACAACGATCCATTACATATTTAATGTGAAAGAGGCCTTTATAAGGCCTTTTTTGTTGCTTGATATATAATAAGAAAAAAGAGAGCAGATACGCTTATGAATTATAATGATTTATATTTCATAATTTCCATCGTGTTACAGCTTCTTATTTTCTTTTAATTAAGAAGACAATCAAAAAGTCTCATGATTTTACTCATGAGTTTCTTGATTACTGTACTTTGTATCTTGTTTTTCTATTGTAGTGTAACGTATAAAACACTAGTCTCTTTTGGTATGCTAGTGGTTGTATTTCTTATGTTCCTATGGAATGTAAATTATCGCTTCAGAAAGATTCTAAAATGAGAGATTATCTCTCATTTTTTTTACGTAAAGAATTATGTTATAATGATGTTGTAGAAAAAAACAAGGAGGCAGACTATGAAGAAGGTAATAGGAATCCTGGCTGCTGCATTAATATTAAGTGGCTGTGGATCATCATCTGATAATCATGAGATTAAGAATACTTCTTTCATGAAAGAAGGAAAGAATAGTTTATATGCTCTTTATAATACTAAGGGGCAGCGTTATACCAAAGATATGTATAAGACATATACACCTTTTGAAGGTGGATATTTAGTGACTAATGAGAGTGATCAGACTGGTTATATTTCTAATACAGGTAAAACAATTATTAAACCAGGACGTTATACAAGCTTAAAGACACAGGGTAATATGCTTGTAGGTGAATCTCAGCCACAGACTGGACTTTATTTAAGTGCATCTTCTCTTAATATGACAGAAAACACTTTAACACAGGTATTTGCGAATGATGCTGTTGTATGGTCTACAAATGATAATGATGTCATTGATATTAATCAGGAAGGCTATGTTTATGCAAAACATGCAGGTACTGCAACACTTACTGCAACTAAAGATAATGCATCAGTGACTTGTGTGATTAAGGTAGAAGCATTACATCCATATCTTTCTCAGGAATCTTTAGATGTATATACATCAGAACCTGCTACACTTACAGTGAATGATTTTGGTGCACGTACAATTGAATGGAAGTCTAAGGATCCTAAGATTGCGACAGTAGACAATGGTGTCATTCAGGGATTAAAGCCTGGTAAGACTACAATAATCGCAAAAGTAGGGGATGATACTTTAAAGTGTAAGATTAAAGTAAAACGTAAGACTTTAAAGATTTCTCAAAATGAAGCAACACTTTATACAGGTGAAGAAGGTCAGTATGGCATTGAAAATGCATATCCTGATATTAAGTGGGAAACAAGTAATGCGAATGTAGTGACTGTTGCTGATGGACATATCTGGGCTATTAATCCAGGTAAAGCGACTATCAAGGCAACAAGTAATGGTCAGACAGTTAAATCTAAGGTGACTGTAAAGAAGCGAACACAAAGACTTGATCAGACTAAGGTGACTCTTTTAACTGAACAGAAGGTTGTATTAAATGTATTAGATAAGAAGAATCCAGAAGAAGTTGTACAATGGAGTTCTAATAAGAAAAAGATTGCTTCAGTCAATGAATTTGGTGAAGTAACAGGTTTAAAGAAGGGTAAAGCTGTTATTACTGCAAAGGTAGGCAAGAAGAAATATAAGGCTGCTATTACAGTAAAGAAGAGACAGATTAAGATTAATCCTTCTAAGACTACTATTGAAAAGGATCAGCATATCTTCTTACAGGTATTAAATAAGAAGGATGAAGATCAGGCAGTATGGACTACAAGTAATGATCAGGTTGTCATTGTAGCACCGGATACTGGAGAGATTGCAGGTGTAAAACCTGGTAAGGCTACTATTACTGTTCAGGCTGGTAATCAAAAAGCTAAGGCTAAAATTACTGTTAAGGCTAAGCCTCTTTCTTTAAGTGAAACTAAGATTGAGATGGATGAAGAATCTGATTATGGTCTTTCTATTAACAACTATGAAAATCAGAAGGTTAAATGGACAACTTCTGATAAGACAATTGCGACTGTAGATAATGGTGCAATTCATGCAAA
This sequence comes from Catenibacterium sp., assembly GCF_052354645.1. Lineage (NCBI taxonomy): Bacteria > Bacillati > Bacillota > Erysipelotrichia > Erysipelotrichales > Coprobacillaceae > Catenibacterium > Catenibacterium sp. The sequence goes on along the minus strand of NZ_DAWDDM010000082.1, from coordinate 2,594 downwards.
TAAAGCAGGAAAAGTGACTATTACTGCAACGATTGATAAGAAGGATTATACATGTGATGTTACAGTTCATAAGCTTATTAAAGTGATTGATCAGAAGGAAATGACTGTTATTAAAGGTGGACAGGGTCAGCTTTCTGTGACTAATGTAAATCCTGAAGAGGTTAAATGGGATTCAAGCGATTTAAATATTGCGACTGTAGAAAATGGTACTGTATATGGTATAAGAACAGGTAAAGTAACTATTACTGCAACTGTAGGTAAGAAGAAGCATACAAGTGAAGTAACTGTTATAAGAAATCCGGAAACAGAAACTAAAACAAGAGCAGCAGATATTTCTTTAGGTGGTATTGAAGTACTTAATACAAAGGGTAAGGTTCTTTATAAATCATCTACTAAGAGTGGTTTATTAAAGACTGATTTACCTGTTATCGTAAAGGGTAAGACTTATAAGGTTGTAAATAATGGAAAGACTCTATATGCTGGTAAGAAGAAGGTTTATTATGCTTCTAGCATTGATGATGCGTCTATTGTAGGTTTTGAAGATTCTATTAATGTTTATTTCAAAAATGGTAAGAAGTCTTCTATTAAGGAAGTAGGTAATTATTCTATTCTTGCATCACGTAAGAATCAGGCTATTTTATATGATGCAGATAACCAGAATACATTAGCTGTAATTGGTACTAAGATTTATTCAAATGATTATGCATTAACAGGTGCACAGATTACAGACAAAAACAATATCGTATTAACTGCAGATGATACTGTCAGTCTTTATAGAAATGGAGAGATTGTTCCTACAAACTCTAACTTTAAAGACAATACACATTTCATTTCTAGAAATAAGAAGATTGCCTATGGACCTCATACAGTTTATAACGGTAAGAAGACAAGTGAATTAAAGAATGTACAGGTTTATCCATATGCACATGAATTAACAGTGTCTCGTTATCCAGGCTTTGTAAAGGGCAAAGGCTATGCTTATTATGACTTCAATGGTAAGAAGGTCAGTCCTTATTATCAGGAAGCCAATCAGTATGATGAAAACAAGTGTGCTATTGTACAGCTTAAAAACGGTAAGTATGAATTAATTAATGCGGAAGGTGAAAATGTATTAAAATCATCATATCCACGTTTAGAATTCATCGGCAATTCATATTATGCAGCATATAATAAGAATGGCCAATTTAAGGTCTATGACTGTAATGGAAAAGAAGCACTTTCAGATGTTTATACAAAGATTCCTGAAAAGGCAGCAATTGTCTTTGATGGACATCCATATCTCGCATTAGAAAAGAATGGACGTTCTTATATCTATGATGTAGATAATGATATGAAGGAAATTTACTCTATTGAAAAAGAAATCGTTCTTCATGATGAAGGCTATTTCACAATTGGAGATCAATACTATACTCTTACAGGTCAGAAGATCAAATAAGGGGGAATTCTATGGCAATTTTACTCGCAACTTTATTAACGTTTGTTGGATTGATGTTAATATTCCAGCTGATTTACTTTGAAATCAGCCGTAAACGTGCATTAAGAGTGAATAACTTAGTGTGGTTTGAACAATTCAATCGTCCTTTCAACTATACAGGAACAGCAAGCATGGTTGTATTATGTATTATCTGTTATATGATTGGTGGTACAGATGCACCATTCATGTCAGCACAGTGGTTCTTAGAACTCATTATCTTTGTGGCATGTGGTGTGATTGCGGATGCAATCGTACAATTTATTATCATTAAGTATGGTAAGTTCAGATGTCGTCAGCAGATTCAATCAGCTACACATTTAATGAAAGAAATTGAAGAATTAAAACGTGGAGATGAAGAAGACTATGGTTATGAAGTCTCTGCACCACTTTATGATGAAGTAGCTATTACTAAGAACTATGTTCATCCAGAAGATCATTTAGCTTTTATGACGGTGGATAAAGGACAGTTTGTAAAGGATTATAAAGATTATCCTGCCGCAACATTTGATATTGAACCTTATACTGAAACAAGTGAAGTAGAAGCAACTCTAGAAGGATTACCTGTTAAGGCAACTAAATTGACAGAATCTAACCTGCTTCCATTTAAGGATGAACGTATCGATGTATTAATGGATCAATTCTCTAACTATGATAAGAATGAAGTATTACGTGTACTTAAACCAAATGGTACTTTCATTGTGAATCAGAATGGTAGTGAAAACCTTCATGAATTCTTATCTATGTATATGCCTTTTAAGATGAGAGGTGTATGGGATATGAACAGCTGTGCAATGACTCTTGCTGAAGCAGGATTTGAAGTTGTAGAAACTAAGGAAGACAAAGGATACATTCGTTTCCATAATCTTCGTCAAATACAGACTTACTTCCGTAAGGTGGCTCCAGAAGTGGCTGAAAATGTCGCACAATATAAGAGCTTCTATATGAATGCATTAGATCAGATTAAACAGAATACATATTTCCAGTTGACAACATATCGTTTCTTAGTTGTCGCAAAGAAGAATTTCTAATAGGCTTTCTTAATTGAAAGCCTTTTTTAATAGGGGGTTTATATGAATACATATGAGCATAAAAATGATGTAAAAAATAGTGTTGTAAGAGT
>NZ_DAWDDM010000081.1:6939-7657 GCF_052354645.1 Catenibacterium sp. | reverse complement strand
TCTCAGATTAAGTGCAGCATTGAAATCTCTGTCTTCGATATAGCCACAGTCACATTTGAAAACTCTATCTAAAAGATTTAAATCTTTTCTGATATTCTTGCAACAGTGACATGTCTTAGATGATGGGAACCATCTATCTACTGTTCGTTGTTCAATTCCGTTCTCTTTGCATTTAGCTTGAAGCTTTGTTTTAAATTCATAAAGCTTCTAAGAAGCAACTGCCTTTGAAAGATGGCTGTTCTTCATCATTCCTGATATGTTTAAACCTTCAATCGTTATATAAGATGGCTTGGTTTTCGCTATCTCTGCGATTATCTTATTGATGTAATCAGTACGAATATTGTCGATTCTATGATGAAGCTTCTGTATCTTAAGCCTTTGTTTTTTGTATATTTCTTTTTTGAGTGGGCTCTCCTTTCTCTTAAGTTTAAAGAAATAAAGCTCTGCGTTGCAGAGCTTTATTTTAATTCTAATGTCTGCAGAATAAGTGCAAGGTCATCGTTTGTTAAATTACAGTTTTCGATTAAGTTTTCAAGTTGATCACACTGTTCACCATCACCGATGATTTCAAAGCGACTGCGCCAGATTGTTGGTAAAATTCTATCGTCATTGTCAGGGTCAATATTACAGAATGACCGTGTCATGTATTCATAGGCGATAGGATTGACATCCGGTTTAAAGAAGGTACAAAGACGATTGAATAACCATTCCGGGTCGA
>NZ_DAWDDM010000081.1:0-6839 GCF_052354645.1 Catenibacterium sp. | reverse complement strand
TCCACATCTAAGAAATGACAGAATGTATTAATCAATTTAATGGGAACAAAGGTCAAAGATTCTTTGTCTGTAAATTTCATGTTATCAAGTACCATGAAAATGCTCCTTTCTCTTATGTTTGAAAAAAATAATGCTCTGCACTGCGGAACATTATTTTAATTTTAATGTCTGCAGGATAAGTGCAAGATTATCATTTGTTAAATTGCAGTAGTCGATTAAATTTGCCAGTTTATCACATTGTTCACCGTCACCGATGATTTCAAAACGACTGCGCCAGATGGTTGGTAAGATTCTATCGTCATTATCAGGGTCATAATGACCAAAGGACCGTGTCATGTATTCATAGGCGATAGGGTTGACATCCGGTTTAAAGAAGGTACAAAGACGATTGAATAACCATTCCGGGTCGATGTTGGAGATGAAACCGTCATATCCGTTTGCTCGAATATTATCTTCGAATCCAGCCTGAATGAAAGCTTTCCGGCACTGTTCCTGATATGGTCGATATTTTTTACGAAGTTCAGGATTACGCTGGATGTCTTTAGCTTTGATGCATTTAAAGTCAACATCTGGATGTTCCACATCTAAGAAATGACAGAATGTATTAATCAATTTAATGGGAACAAAGGTCAGAGACTCTTTGTCTGTAAATTTCATGTTATCAAGTACCATAAAAATGCTCCTTTCTGAGTGTAATTATTTTCTGATAATTTGATTATACAATACACATCTCCAGAATAGAAGATGTGTGTTATAAGATAAGTTATAATTTATCTCTTGATATGTGCTGTTATAATTGTGTAACTATATGAATTTATAGTAATTATTATATTTTCTATTTCACAATACCAATTCTTACCTTGTTTATATATATTACAGTTCTTATCTAAAACTTTATTTTTACAATATTCTACTACATCATTTGTATTTAATTTTAGATTTTTTATAATTCTATTAATACCCATTTCAGTAGTATGCACTTTATTTATATTATCAAGTAATATTTGTTTATCTTCCATAACTTAATCTCTTCAATAAATGATAATTTGTGATATTTGTCGTGTTCATTTTAATGCTCTCCTTTGAGGGGATTTGAACACATTTAATCACAACAGTCTATATATTTAGTTACTTACATTTTCTCCTTTAAAATGATATTTCCCTGTCACCTGATTCAATGTGATCTTATAAATATAGCATGTATCTATATAATCCTTATTATAAGGATATGTTTCATAGCCACAATGAGTCAGGATAGACTCCATTGCTTCATTATAAGATTCATGAGAAATAGGTTCAATAATACCTTTACCTATAATAGATGAGTAAGAATTAGATACAGTCTTATCTGGTTTACAAAAATATTCATAGAGTGTTTCTGCCTGTATGCCTACATGAGGATTCTCTTTGATCAGGCGAGTCATCTTTCCTTCTCTAGGTGTATAAATATAAAGTACTATTTTATCTTTATCATCACCTATTCCAAAATTCATTGGAACGATATAAGGATATTCGTCATCTTGGAATGCAATATGTAGTGTATCAAAATGATGAAGCATCTCCCTTAACTGCTTTAAGTCTACTACTGTTTCTGACATTTCTCTCTCCCCTTTTGTATCTATTTTAACACATTAGAGGAAAGAAAAACTGTAAGCGGTTAAAAATATTCCAAAATAATAGAAGAAAATATTTAATATTCCTAATATTTGTATCTTATTTGTCTTATAAAACGCTAATAGAATATCAGATATGAGATAGAGAATAAGCCCTATAGCCATCATAATAAAGCTAAGAGTATTGAGAGTAAAAGCTGTCAAAATAGCTTTTGTAGTAAGCCAGACTAACGCAAATATATAGCTAGTCAGTTCTGTTTTGTAAGTTGAGAAATCTACAATCTTATAGTAAGCAAGTATTTCTAGAAGAATCATAGCACATACAGGAACAATTAATTCTATATATGTAAATGGTTCAAAGTGATAATAGAAGAATAAGAAGGCTATATCACCAATTAGGAATGCATTAAGACCATATCTAAATAGTTCCTTCTTACATAAGAGTATGTCTCCAATCATATAGCCTAGTAGTGCTGGAAGTATAAGAAGAAATAATTTTGTTTGATGAGAGAAATAAGCAGTGAGGATAAAACCTAATGAGCATAAACCTTTTGTATAGATGTGATAACGTGTACGCCATGTACATACCATTATCAGAAATAATAGAATAAATAATACTATCATAATAATTTCCTTTCTGAAATAGTCTACCACAATTCAATGATGTGTGCTATAGTTGTTCACAAAGGGGGAAAAGACAAATGATCAAATTAATTGCGACAGATATGGATGGAACATTCCTAGATAATAAGAAGCAGTTTGATAAGTCTTTTATTGATTTATTTTTTGAGATGAAGGAACAGGGTGTACTGTTTGTAGCTGCAAGTGGTAATCAGTATGCCAGACTTTACCAGAAGTTTTTACCAATGAGTGAGGATATGTATTTTATTGCAGATGGAGGCAGTTATATTGCGAAGGGACCAAATACTTTGGAAGTGTTTGATATGGACCGTAAGAAAGCATTTCTTGCAATAGAGAGAGTAAAGGAACATTATCCTGATTTTAAGATTGTAGTAGCTGGTGAGAAATACGCTTATGCAAGAAAGAAGGATCATCTTACTAAAGAACTTACTACTTATTATTGTTCAAATAAGTTAATTGATGATTTTGATGAGATTGATGAACCTATTACTAAGGTTGCGATACTTGACCCTAATGGTGATATTAAAAAGAATGCTGGTGATATTACTTCTATCTTACCTAGTGGGTTACAGATTATTACATCTGGTAATGAGTGGATGGATATTCAAAGAGATGGTGTAAATAAGGGTCTTGGTATGCGTTATATTCAGGAACATGAACATATTTCTAGAGATGAATGTCTCGCATTTGGTGATCAGATGAATGATTATGCTTTATTAAATTCTGTGAAGTATGGTTTTGCGATGGAGAATGCAGTAGATGAAATCAAGAAACTTGCTTATGGTATTACTGATTCTAATGAAGATCAGGGATGTTTAAAGATTATTAAAAAAGCACTTAGAAAAAATAAAGAACAGGCCGCTAACGACCTGCTTTAAAATAAAAATCACAATGATTTTGGATATCAAATGAAGAAAAGTATTTTTCTTCTAATGGTATCCATTTTTTTATGAACATGTTAAGAGCTTCTTTTCCATTTCTTTTTTCTATACGCTTAAGTCTGAGTGTTTCATCTATATCTACAAATATAGAAAGATCATAAGCATCTATTAATTCAGGATGACATGAATAAGACCCTTCTATGATATTAATAGGTTTATAAGAGTATAAGGTTCCTTCACTTATAGACATTGTGGAACAATCAAAAGGACGATAAAGAACATCTTGATGTTGTTTAAGAGGTTCTAATACTTCTTTTTTAAATCTTTCTCTATCTACATTACCACCTGGTTCATTATAGCGTTCTTGTGTACGCTGATATTCCTGAAGATAGAAATCATCCATATGAAATATATGACAATCAAAATATGCTTTTAATTTATTTGCAAGAGTTGTTTTCCCACTTCCACATCTTCCATCTATTGCGATAGTGACATGTCCCTTTTGTTGATATATTTTGTTTATCTTCGCTATTAAAGACTGTTCATTATAAGGAAGATACTTGAGCCCTTCTTCTAAATAATGAGCCTGCAAGAGTTCTACTTTGATGTCTTTAGTAGAGACTTCTTGAAGTGTTCTATCTCCTTCTTCTGCTTTTCTTAAAATTGTGATATGTGGATAAAAAGGTTTATCATCAAATGGTATATCATGTGCCTTTAATGCTCCTCTTAATGTATTGACATATTCATCTAATACAGGATTGTCTTTAATACCTACCCAATAAATCTTCTTGAAATGACCAATACGGTTCAAAGTAATGGTGATTTCAGGAAAAGGAATAGAATGAATAATTTCCATAATTTCATCCTGTCTATCTGTTTCACCAAAGAAAGCTAAAGTCATATGTAGATTATCTAGATCATAATACTTACCTTGAATCCCTTCTTCCTTTAAAGTATCCATGATTGACATTAATTCTTCTTTAAAAGAAGAATTGAATGTAAGTGCAATAAATTGTCTCATAAAATTCATCCTTTCTATGATATAATGAATAAACTATGATATAATGAATAAGCTATGTGCATGTAGCTCAATTGGATAGAGTATCAGACTCCGGCTCTGAAGGTTGCAGGTTCAATTCCTGTCATGCGCGCCAAATATTGAAAAGAGGCAGCTTACGCTGCCTTTTACTATACACTATGTCTGATTCTTTCTATATGTATCGCAAGATAGCCTACTTCTTCGTCTGATATCTTTTCTAGAATCAGCTTTTCTATATAATCAGCGACACGACATGCAACAGCATAGCTTTCTGGGAACTTTTCTTTTGTATAGTCTGTCATAGAGACCTGTACATCTTCTTTACGGTCTAGACGGACCATTAAGAATTTAATATGGTTGACTAAACGAATATAAGCAATAGAGTCTTCATCAATCACTATATTAAATGTTTCTTCTACATAAATAACTGTTTGATGAATAATGCTGGCAACCTGTAATGAACGTCCAGGTGGCTGAGAACTCAAAGCTGCATGAATATGAAGAGAAATATAACCAATTTCATCATCAGTGATTTCATAACCTAATCTTCTCTTAATGATTTTTCTTGCTTTCTTGGCCACTTCATACTCATCTGCAAATAATAATCTAATATCACTTGTCAAAGGGTTAGAGATGACCATATCATTCTTAATACGATCAATAGAGAATGCAATATGATCTGCAAGAGGTAAAAGAATCTTAGTATCTATATCACCAAATTCTTTTTCTGCATAACGGATAATTTCATTGGCTATTTCTAAGAAGATAGGATCAACCCCCTGTAAGACATTCTTACCAGTATTCTTCTCTAAACTATAGCATTTAATATTTTTTCCAGGATTCTCAATTACATCTCCTGCTTTTCTTTTGAAGCCTATTCCCTTCCCTAGTAATATAACTTCTTTATTGAGTTCATCTTTTGCAACAACTCCGTTATTGTTTAGCGTTCCAATGACTTCATAACGCTGTTTTTCCACTTTATTCTCCTTCATGTAATATCTGTTTTATTTCTGATACAATAATGACAACATGTGGTCCATAGGTAATTTGGATACCTTCTCCACGCATATATATACCTGCAGCACCTGTTTCCTTTAAAGCTTCCTCATCAACTAATGTTGGATCCTTTAAAGTCGCACGCAGACGTGTTGTACATGTATCAACATCTAATATATTAGGAATACCTCCTAATGCTTCTACAATAGAATGAGACACAGAACTGTCTACGTCAAGACTTTTCTTTCTAGAATAGTCTTTTTTTGTATGCAGCTGTGTATCTTCTCCTCTACCTACTGTTTTAAAATCATAACGTTTAATCACAAACTTAAAGATTGAATAATAAAGTAAGAAATAAATAAAACCTATTATTGGGACAAAGACCCAGTTTGTTTTACTATTACCCTGTAATATACCAAACAAGAAGAAATCAATCGCTCCTGCACTAAAAGTGACACCTATCGCTATATTTAAAGCCTGAGCCACTGCATATGCACTTCCTGCTAGAAGCGCATGAATCAAAAAGAGTGGTGGTGCTTGAAATAAGAATGTGAATTCAATTGGTTCAGTAATACCTGTTAATATAGAAGTGAGTGAAGCAGAAAGTAATAAACCTCCTGTTTTTTTACGCTGGCTTGGTCTTGCACAATGATACATTGCAAGGGCAGCACCAGGCAGGCCAAATATCATAAAGATATATTCTCCCGAGAAGAAGCGAGTGGCTTCTACACTGAAATGTTTGACATGAGGTGAAGCAAGCTGCGCAAAGAAGATATTCTGAGCTCCCTGGATCAGGTGGCCATCCACTACCATACTGCCACCAAGTCCTGTCTGCCAAAATGGAAGATAGAACACATGATGTAATCCAAAAGGAATCAACATACGCTTTACAAGTCCAAATACGAATATACCTGCATAACTGCTGTCTCTTATAAATACACCTAGGTGATAGATAGCCTCCTGAATAGGTGGCCATATATAAAAGAATAGGATTCCTACAAAAACAAATGTCACACAACAGATGACTGGGACAAAACGTGTGCCTGCAAAGAATGATAAGTAATCAGGAAGTCGTGTCATATAGAACCTATTATGAAGATAAGCAACACCAAGTCCTACTACTATACCGCCAAAGACACCTGTATCTAAAGATTGAATGCCACAAATCGCATTGATTGTACCTAGTCTGACAAAATCAGCCACCTTCCCATCTACTATAAAACCATTAATAGTAAGTAAGGCATTAATAGAAGCATGCATAACTAAAAAGCTAACCAGTGCAGAGAAAGCTGCAGTCGCTTTTTCATGTTTTGCCATACCCATTGCAATACCTACCGCAAATAAAGCTGGAAGGTTATCAAAAACAATTTTACCTGCACTACACATGATTGTGAATAATGCATAGAGTGGTGTTCCCTTTCCTAATATAAATTGAAGATGGTAAGTCTGAATCATTGTCTCATTTGTGAATGACTGACCTATGCCCATTAATAACCCTGCCACAGGTAAAACAGCTATAGGTATCATAAAGCTTTGTCCTACACGTTGTAATTTACTAAATAGCTTACTAAACATGATTCCACCTCCTTCTTGTAGTATTATTTATTTTACCATTATATAGTATGATACTCTAATCATTTTATTAGAAAAATTTATGAATTTTTCTTA
>NZ_DAWDDM010000080.1:0-7860 GCF_052354645.1 Catenibacterium sp. | reverse complement strand
CATCTGGTTTAATGCCTGTGATTTAGGCAACTTAGGATTATTAAAATATGCTTATTTGTCTTCTCCTGAAAAAGTGATTGTTCATGCGCATAACAATGATTTCATGCAAAAAGGCAAGAAAGCACTTTTCTATAAATTTATGCATTATAGGAATAAAAAGAAAGTAAAACAATATGCAACTGATTATTTTGCTTGCTCAGAGCTTGCAGGAGAATTCTTTTTTGAAGATGAAGTGCGTCAAAGTCCGCATTATCATATTATTAATAATGCGATTGATTCAAAGAGATTTAAATTTGATAGTGAAATGAGAAATATTTACAGAAGAGATTTGCATCTAGAGAATAAAATAACTATTATAAATACTGCTCGTTTTAATTATCAAAAAAATTTACTATTCCTTATTGATATCTTTGAAGAGTTAAAGAATAGGGATGATCGTTTTGAACTCGTATTAGTAGGTGATGGTGAATTAAGAGGTGAACTTGAACAGAAGATTTCTGATTTAAATCTTACTGATAGTGTACAGCTATTAGGTTTACGTAGTGATATCCCGGAATTACTGTCAGCGGCTGATATATTCCTCTTCCCTTCTCGTTTTGAAGGATTTGGTATATCATTATTAGAAGCTCAGGCTTCTGGACTGTTATCCTTTACTTCCAAGACAGTTGTCCCAGAAAGTGTAGGGATTACAGATTTACTTACATATATTTCATTAGATGAATCTCCTGTAGAATGGGCAGATATGATTTATAGTCAATTCACTTCAAGAGACATTGATAGAAATAAATATACGGATATCATCAAAGAACAAGGATTTGATATCGATACAGAAGCTAAGAGATTAAAATCCTACTTAGATGATTAAAGAAAGGAAAACAGTTATGAAAAAATATTATTTACAGGTCACAATTGATTCTAATCTTGATGCCAGTACTAAAGCTGTTCAGGATTGTAATAAGATTCTTCATCAGAATGGTTATGAACCATTTGAAATTAATCTTTATAAATCAGGAAACAAGTATATCAAGAAGGTACATAACTTCTTAGCCTTCAATCATTTAAATAAGATTGATGAAGGTGCTTTACTTGTAGTACCTCATCCTCTTTATGTGAATAAGAAATATATTGATATCTTAGAGAAGGTAAAACAAAAAAAGCATATCAAGCTAGCATTCCTTATTCATGACTTAGATTCATTAAGAAAGCTATTCTTAAACGCTCAGGATGATTTTGAATATATGGATCATAAGATGTATGACATCTCTGACTATATTATTGCACATAACGATTGTATGATTGACTATTTAGTCACACAGGGAGTAAACAGAGAAAAGATTCATAATCTTCATATCTTTGACTATTTATGTGAATCAAATAATACAATCAAGTTTGATCGTTCTGTAAGTATTGCAGGTAACCTAGATGAAAAGAAGAGTAACTATCTTGCAAAGCTAAAGGATATTAAAGCAGTTCATTTTGATTTATATGGTGTACATTTAAATGAAGATATTCTTGCATCTAATATTACTTATCATGGTGCTTTCCCACCTGATGAAATCAATAACCAGTTATATAGTGGTTTTGGTTTAGTATGGGATGGAAGTTCTATTGAAAAATGTGATGGTAATACAGGAGAGTACTTAAAATATAATAACCCTCATAAATTATCTTTATATCTAGTATCTGGTATTCCAGTAGTAATCTGGAAGGAAGCTGCAGAAGCTAAATTTGTAGAAGAACATGGCTTAGGTATCACAGTCAACTCTTTAGATGAACTTGGAGAAAAATTTGCGAGTCTAAGTGAAGAAGAATACTTCGAAATGGTTAAAAATGTCGCAGTTGTTTCTAATAGACTTAAAAATGGATATTACCTAACTCAGGCAATCAAAGAAATTGAAGAGGCTTAAAGCCTCTTTTTCTTCTTTAACTCTTATTATTTTTGATTTATAATATTTGCGGTTTGTAACAAGGAAAGAGAGGTCTTGTATGAAAAAACAGAAATCACTTAAGTTGAATTTCATTATGAATGCATTACTTACAATGTCTTCATTCATATTCCCACTTATTACATTCCCATATGTATCGAGAGTATTAGGACCTACAGGAACAGGTCAGGTTAACTTTGCGACATCATTGATCACTTATTTCTCAATGTTTGCGCAGTTAGGTATTCCGACATATGGTATTAAAGTATGTGCACAGGTAAGAGATGATCATGAAAAACTCACAAGAACAACACAAGAATTATTAATTATAAATCTTGTCATGACTGTGATCTCTTATGTTGCGTTTATTATTGCGTTATTCGCAGTTCCAAAGCTTGCATCTGATAAGATGTTGTATGTGATTACTAGTAGTACTATCCTACTTACTACAATAGGTATGGAATGGCTTTATAAAGCTTTAGAACAGTATACATATATTACTATCCGTTCTATTATCTTCAAGTTTATTGGACTTATCGCAATGTTTATGTTAGTTCGTTCAAAGAACGATTATATTATGTATGCAGGTATTACAGTATTTGCGGCAAGTGCTTCATTTATTCTTAACTTATTAAATGCCCACAAATATATTGGTTTAAAACCAGTTGGACATTATAATTTCAAGAGACATTTCAAGCCAGTCGCTATCTTCTTTGCGATGAGCTGTGCAACTACAATCTATACTAATCTAGATTCAGTTATGTTGGGGTTCATGGCTACTAATGCAGATGTTGGTTACTATGGTGCAGCTGTTAAGATTAAGAACATTTTAGTATCTATCGTTACTTCACTAGGTACTGTATTACTTCCTAGAGCGGCTTATTATATTGAACACCAGCAGATGGATGAATTTAAGAAACTAAGCAGAAAAGCATTAAATTTCGTATTCATTATTGCATCACCAATGATGATCTATTTCATTCTCTTCGCAAAACAGGGTATCTTCTTTTTATCAGGCGATGCCTTTGCGCCAGCAGTTGTACCTATGCAGCTTATCATGCCTACCCTACTCCTTATTGGTATTACAAATATCTTGGGTATTCAGATTCTTGTACCATTAGGATATGAAAAAGCTGTACTTGTATCAGAAATAGTTGGTGCAGTGATTGACTTAGTGGTTAATGCATTATTGATTCCAGTATATCAATCAAGTGGTGCTGCAATTGGTACATTACTTGCAGAATTTGCGGTTATGGTCGTACAGTGTATTGCGTTAAAGAATGAAATCAAAACAGCCTTTAGTGATATTAAATACTTAAAGATTATTCTTGCGATTATTCTTGCATCACTTGCATCTTTCTGGGTGACTGCATTAAATTTACATGTATTTATCACACTCGTTATTTCAGCTATCTTGTTCTTTGGTGTATATGGTCTTGTACTCATCATTATGAAAGAAAAACTTGTGGTTGAAATATTGACACAAATATTTAGTAAGTTAAAACATAAAAGCGCATAATCTGCGCTTTTTGACTTATAAAACAATAAAGGGTATACTTTTATTGTAATGACTAATGAATATGAATGATGTAAAATAATTATATTCATATGAAGGAGGAAATCAGAGATATGCCTGATAAACAGAAAATCGGTATTTTAGGAGCTGGTACATGGGGTATGGCTCTTGCAAGAATGCTGGCTAATTGTGATAAGGAAGTAACAGTGTGGTCTGCCCTTCCACAGGAAGTGGAACAGTTAAGCACAACACATACACATCCAAAACTTTCTGGTGTAGATTTTCCTGAAACTATTCGTTATACAACAGATATAGAAGAAGCATGTACTAATCAGAATATTATTATGTTTGCGGTTCCTTCTATATTTGTAAGAAGCACAGCTGAAAAGGCTAAACCTTACATTAAAGATAATCAGATTATTGTAGATGTTGCGAAAGGTATTGAAGCAGATACATTCATGACTTTAACTGAAGTTATTGAAGATGTACTTGATAATGAAACATTACATCTTGTCGCCCTATCTGGTCCTACTCATGCAGAAGAAGTGGCAAGAGGATTACCTACTGCCATTGTATCTGCATGTAAGAATCTAGATGCCGCAAAGTATGTACAGAAGTTCTTTAGTAGTCCTTTTATGCGTGTGTATACAAATAACGATGTAAAAGGAATTGAAATCTGTGGTGCATTAAAGAATATTATTGCGTTAGCTGCTGGTATTTCTGGAGGCTTAGGTTATGGTGATAATGCCCGTGCAGCTTTAATCACAAGAGGTCTTGCAGAAATGGAGAGACTTGGTGGTAGAATTGGCTGTACACCACATACATTTAGTGGTTTAACTGGTATGGGTGACTTGATTGTGACTTGTACAAGTGAATTCAGTAGAAACAACCAGGCAGGTCATTTGATTGGTGAAGGTAAGACACCAGCAGAGGCAGTTAAGGAAGTAGGAATGGTTGTAGAAGGTATTAATGCATTACCTGCAGCTGTTCAGCTTGCAGAAACTTATAAAGTGGATATGCCTATTGTAATGACTGTCAATAAAATCGTTAATGAAGGCTTGAATCCAAAGGATGCAGTAAATGCATTATTACAGAGAGATTTAAAATCAGAAACACCTCTTCCATCTATTAATGATGTATTTGAAGAGTCAGTATTAAGAAAGACGAGGAAAAGTGGAATGAAGAGAGTTATTACTTATGGGACTTTTGACTTATTACATTATGGTCATATTAATCTATTAAGAAGAGCTAAAGAATTAGGTGATTACTTAATCGTTGGTTTATCAACAGATGAATTCAACTGGAATGAAAAACAGAAGAAGTGTTACTTTACTTATGAACAGAGAAAACAGTTACTAGAATCAGTTAGATATGTAGATTTAGTTATTCCTGAATGTGCATGGGATCAGAAACGTAAAGATGTTCATGAATATCATGTTGATACATTTGTTATGGGAGATGACTGGAAAGGTCAGTTTGACTTCTTAGAAGAAGAAGGTGCAGAAGTAGTATACTTACCTAGAACTCCTGAAATCAGTACAACTAGAATCAAAAAAGACTTGAATAAATAGTCATATTTTACTCGTTTATGAAGATGATATGTAATTTTTGTGTAATTATCACCTTAAAGGTTTTCATTTTTTCATTTACGAGTATAATGACGAATGAACCCGAATTATAGGAGGTAGTTATGAAGTTTATTACATCACGTGCCTTGGTCCTAGGTATCCAGGCTGTTGTATCTGCAGTGCTTGCATTCTTCGTAGTTAAGATTGGAATCTTACCTACAAAGTATTTAATGGCAGCATTCGCAGTATTAGTAGTATTATGGCTATTGATGTTCTTATTATCAAAGCCATCAAAGAAGAAAAAAGTTGCAAGACCTTTAATTGGTAAAATAGTGTCTCTTTTATTAAGTATCGCAATGGTATTTGGTACTAGTAAGATTATCAAAGGTGATTCATTCCTTTCATCTCTTACTAATGTAGGTACTGAAACAACTACTTATTCTTTAGTAGTATTAAAAAGCAGTGGTTATAAGAATGTTTCTTCATTAAAAGGAAAAACAATCGATTACTACGCAAACGATAAAAAGAAAGCGATGCAGGTAAAAGAAAAACTAGAGAAGCAGATCAGCTTCCATGGTAATGGTGAAGATGATAATGCGAAGCTTGCATCAGACTTATATAGTGGTGATTGTGATGCAATCCTATTAAATGAAAGTTATCGTGAAATGATCAAAGAAACTTATAGTAACTTTGAATCAAAGACTAAAGTATTATGGCAGGAAAAGATTGTAGAAGAAGTAGAAAATACTGCTTCTGATGTTAATGTAACTAAGAAGCCATTCGTATGTTATATTAGTGGTGTTGACTCTCGTGGTGGTGTAAATGAAAACAGCCGTTCAGACGTTAACCTATTAGTGACTATTAATCCAAACAATGGTCAGATGTTAATGACAAGTATTCCTAGAGACTATTATGTAAAACTTGCAAACTGTGGTAAGAAAGATAAATTAACTCATTCTGCTTTATATGGTGGAACAGAAAACAGTATAAAGACTATTGAAGATTTCTTAGACATCAACATTGATTTCTATGCAAGAGTTGATTTTCAGTCAGTTATCCAGTTAGTTGATGCGTTAGGTGGTATTGATATTTATTCTGATAAGGCATTTATTCCTTATACAGACCATGGTATTAAGATTCCTAAGGGAAATGTACATATGGATGGACGTATGGCCCTTGCATTCGCAAGAGAACGTTATACATACCAGTCTGGTGACCAGCATAGAACTGAAAACCAGCAGGCAGTATTACAGGCTATTATCAAGAAAGCAGTATCTCCAAAGATCTTAACTAACTATAGTGAAATCTTAGATTCTATCAAAGATACATTTACTACTAATATGCCATCTTCAAGTATCAGAGCTTTAGTTAATAAGCAGTTAGATGACAACATTAAATGGGATTTCCAGAAATCATTCCTTAAGGGTGAAGGTGTGATGCAGACCGGTGGTTACTCAATGCCTAAGACTAGGTTGTGGTACAGTATCCCAGATGAAGACAGTATTGAATTAAATTCTAAATACATCAACGCTATGTGTGATGGTAAGAAGATTGATACTGAAAAGAAAATCTTTGATGTAGAAAAAGCTGAACAAGAAGCTAAAGAAGCAGAAAAGAAAACAAACTAATTAAGTGGAACCTTTAATTTTTAAGGGGTGGTCAATAAAAAACTCGCTTTAAATATTTGGGGGTTTCCACTTGTGAAGGGCAGTCAGAAATGACTGCCCTTCAGCGCGCTCATATTAATCCTATTTAAATGTTTTATTGATTTTTTTCTTATAAGATCCTCTCTTTTTTCCCCTCTTTTGATTGTTTCATCAATAGCGTAAGAGGAAGGATTAGAGGATTTATTAAGAGAGTACATTAGTCTATTTCTCATTCTTGCAAAGTTCTGATATCCACATGCATTTGAAAGTATCTTATCTATTCTAGAATTGATTCCTTCTACTGGTCCATTAGATATTCTTCGACCATCTACTAAATCAAATGATGCACATATTTCATCAAACCAGTTTATAAGAGTTCCAGATAATGATATGAAGCCAGTGATTCCTGATGTTGCATATTTTTGAATTATTCTTGAAAGCCATTCTCTGCAGTTTTCAGAAGTAGCATAATGATTAAAGGCAATATACTGTTCCTTTAGATTGTATGCTTCTGTTAGTTCATTATCTATGCTTAGGATTATTTCAAGCAGTTGATGATAATCTATATATCTTTTAAGCTTTTTATTGTATCTTGCCTTGTTGAACGGAATATCATTGTAGTTTTTCAATATAAGGAAGTGAAACTTTTTGAGAAGATAATATTCAGTACTATCTTTTTGGTATCTTTTGCCTACTTTAATTCTGATATCATCTACTACTTTATTGATATTTTTTATGACATGAAATGAATCGCATAACAATACTGCCCCAGAAAAGTATTGATTCCTTACCAATCTGTACGTTTCATACATATCGATAGAGATATATTTGACTTTAGCGAGTTCTTTTTTATCGATTATCTGAGTATAACTTGACCATGCCTTCTTGGTTCTTCCATCAATGATATCTACAATTTCCATGGTCTTAAAATTAAGAATAGCACACATATATTTGTTTTGTCCTTTATGTCTCCAGTGCTTCTCATTAATACATATAATCTCAGGTAAAGGCTGTCTACGCATCTGACCATACTTATCAAATATTTCAACAACTTTAGTAGGACTTGTGTTAAAGAATCTAGCAACCAGTGAAAAAGTAGTTGTAGGTTCTTTAAGTTTATTCATGATTTTCTCCATTTCCCCGCGCCTTTGTTGCGCGGACACAAATATATAACCAAACTCAAATCCCCCAAAACTCTAGTGTGC
>NZ_DAWDDM010000079.1:0-7896 GCF_052354645.1 Catenibacterium sp. | reverse complement strand
CAGTATTCAGACTTCTGAGAGAAAAGAACGTCTGCTTTACCGTGCTATGGACAGGTCAAGACGTGAAACTAATCCGCAGAATTATAATGATGATGGTACTGTTAAAAAAGGTTGTAAGACATGGAGATATTCTAATCATTATAAGAAGCTGAAAACAAAGCACTCCGAATTATGTCGCATCAATGCCATAAACAGACAGCTTGCAATAAATGAAGACGCTAACCATTTAAGAAGTCTTGGAGATATATTTTTCACTGAACCTAAAAATGCAGGCAAACTTATGAGACGAGCTAAAGAAACTACGGTCAATAGCAAAGGCAAGTTTAATAGGAAAAAGCGTTTTGGCAGGTCTATAAAGAATAGATGCCCTTCTGGGTTTCAAGCTACTGTAGAACAGAAATTCAAGGTATCAGGTGGTATATATATTGAAGTATCTAATGATTACAGAGCAAGTCAATATGATCATACTGTTGATGACTATATTAAAAAGAAACTATCTGACCGAATATATAAGCTGCAAGATGGTACAGAGGTACAAAGAGACTGGTATTCATCATTCCTATTATATTGTTACGATTACAGAACCAAAGATATAGATAAAAACAAATGTATTTCTGAATTTTATAAGTGTTACAGCAAAGAAAAAGCCCTAATCGAATGGATTAAGGTTAACGAGATCAAGGTATTAAATAGCGGAATTAAGATAGCGTAAAATATATTCAGGGAGATTGACTATACTTCCTTACGAAAGTAGAAATTTACCGTTAATGTGGTCACTGGACTGCTTGGTAATGAAAGTTCTGATTCAAATAGATTTACACTTGTAACTCCAAAGTCTGAAAATGATGTACGATTACAAGCTACACTTGGCAATCAGAACCCCACGGGCTTGCCCGTGGGAGTAGTCAGGTGATTATCATGTACATACTATCTATAGTGATGATTCTGTTTATGAAATGGAAGAAGTTGTAAAGGATGGCATTAAAAGAGATGTGGATGATCCTCTTGGTCCTGTATATCTCAATGGACAACCCATAACCAATGTTGATTATCCTAAGTATTATAAGGAATATCTGTATGTAAAAGAAAAGTATAAAGATAAAATTACACTAAAGCTAGGATTAGAATTTGGTATCCAGGTACATACAATTAACCAATATGAAGCATTATTTAAAGCTTATCCCTTTGATTTTATTATCCTTTCTATTCATCAGGTAGATGATTTAGAATTCTGGACAGGAGATTATCAAAAAGGGAGAACAGAAGAAGAATATTATACACGATACTACCAGGAATTATATGATGTAGTAAAGAACTATAAGAATTATAGTGTTCTAGGTCATATGGATCTCATGAAGCGTTATGATGATCATGATGGCTATGATAGCTTTAATAAGCATAAGGATATCATTACTGATATTCTAAAAATCGTCATCAAAGATGGCAAGGGAATTGAAATCAATACATCATCAGTACGCTATAAACTAGATGATTTAATGCCTTCTAAAGATATACTTAAACTTTATTTAGAACTTGGTGGTACTATTATCACAATAGGGAGTGATAGTCATCAAGAAGATCATTTAGGTGCCTATATAGAAGATACTAAAAAGCAGTTAAAAGCATTAGGGTTTAAACAGTACTGTACATATAATAAAATGATTCCTGAGTTTCATAATTTGTGATATTTAAATTATATTGAACAATACACATTTTTTCATTTTTTTGTGTAAATAATGTGTATTTTTATGTAAAAAAGCACTTGCAATACATCTCTTGGCATGTTATTATACATGAGCAGTCAAGAGAGATGTCTACGTAGCTCAGCTGGATAGAGCACACGCCTTCTAAGCGTGCGGTCATGGGTTCGAATCCCCTCGTGGACGCCATCTGAAAATCACCTCGGTTAATCCGAGGTTTTTTTATATTAAAAAAATATTTAAAGCGCCTATAAATAGGCATTATGAGCAAATACTTCAACGCATTATATTTCTAAATCCTTTATAATCATAGATGTAGAAAGGTTTTGGTGATAAATATGAATAAAAATAATTACTCTTTATATCGTTTAATGAATATCTATATGAATGATTCTCTTGCAGGAATCCGTTTCTTCTATAATATCAAATGGCCCCAAGGATTTGCTTGTGAAGAATGTGGTAGTTCTCATTATATTTATGATGAGGAAAATAGATGTTTCATCTGTGCTCATTGCGGACATAAAGAAGATTTACTGGCACATACTGTTTTATCAGAATGTCTTGATAATCCTAATTCTCTTGTCTTAGGACTTTATCTATGTCTTACAAGCAAGCGTAGAGTGACTCAGAAAGAACTTGCCCAGCTTGTAACTATTCCTACTAAAAGTGCTGCAATACTTATCAAGAATACAGAAATGATTGATGAATGTAATATCCAGGAGGATATTATTAAGAAGATGTTTGAAGTAACTGAAAATCCCTTATTAAAAAATGTATCTTATAGTAATAAGAATGACTCAAATCGTGCTATAATACCAACGAAAGCAGGGTGATTTGTATGACAGAAACAACAGGTTCAATTATTAATATAGTGAATACTGGTCAGGTGATTACATTGACTGTAAAGTATATAGTTGATCATCACGTTTATTCATTTAAAGAAGAAGCTGTATTAAAGCCAGCAAGACAATTACTATTATTTAAGTCTAAAAGAAAAGTACCTGTGTTAGGTACTTTAAGAGTAGGACAGGAAGTCACTGTCTATTATGATGAAAAACATCCAAGTACTGCTTATCTTAAAGATAATGCGAGATAGAATGTTTATAAGTTTCTAGGAAAATGATAAAGGATAGAAAGCATAGCCATTCAAACAAGCCTGTAATATCTGCAAGAAAGTATAATACAGTCGTTAACATAAGACATAATGATATCAATAGCTGCAGGAGCTTATAGGCTAAGTAAGTATGAGTTTGATGTAAATCATAGAGAAACATTGCAAGAGTAATGACTATGAATACAATTCCAATAAAACCTATATAAGTATGACATTCTGAAAAGAAGTCATGACTTGATCTTTTAAAAGGCATAAAAAGACTTATAAGAAGACATAGACCTGATATATGGACAAGTGCTTTACGTTTTGTGATTTGGTATAACTGATACCAGTAATAGATTAAAAACACAAAGAAGAAACACTGCATTGGATAATGATATTGTGGCATGCTCATAACTCCAGATAAATTATTATGTATTAAACTGAGTCTGGATGCAAAATATGCCAATATTGTAAGAAAAATGATATGTACCATAAAAACCTCCTGCTTCATTATAACCGCTTCTATTTGAGAAGAATAGAAAGATATGCTAAAATATATTAAATGTGATAGGTTGAACATATTGAAAGGAGTATTATGAAACACAATAATGTTAAAATCATGCCTCTAGGTGGACAAGCCGAAGTAGGCAAGAGTATGTACAGTATAGAAGTAAACGGAAAGATTTTCATCATAGATGCAGGTTATCGTTTTCCGGATTTAGATAAGCTTGGTGTTGATATCATCATTCCAAGTTTTGATTATTTAATTGAAAGAAAGAAGGATATTGTCGCCATCATTATCACTCATGGACATAATGATGTTATGGCGGCATTACCTTATTTATTAAATGCTATTCAGGGTGTTCCTGTATATGCGCCTAATTTAACTGCAGACCTCATTGAAATGATGATTGATCATTATCAAAGACATCAGAAAAAAAATCTTCATATGGAACTCATTCGTGTAAAACGTGATGAATCTATTAAGATTGCTGGTATTCCAGTAGAATTCTTCCCTGAAACACATTCTATTCCTGGAAGTGTTGGTGTAGCCATCTGGACTCCTGATGGATATGTTGTATATGGTGGAGAGTTCATTATTGACTTTGGTTCTCCTGAAGGATTTAGATGTAATATCCAGAAGATGATGGAAATTGGGAAGAAGGGCGTTCTTGCCTTAATGGTTGAATCATCAGGTGCAAGTAATCCTGGTTATACTTCTCCAAATCATAAGCTTACAAATAAGATTGAATCTATGTTTGAAGATGCATCTGGTAGAATTATTATTTCTTCTTATGCCCAAAACGTCTTTAGAACAAAAGAAATTGTAGAACTTACTAAGAAATATCATCGTCAGATTGTCTTCTATGGTCGTGATAAGTATGATCAGACAAATAGCATTATTCGTTTAGAAAAGACAACACGTGAACCAGTTATTACTGTGCCAAGTAAATATCTAGGTAAGAAAGAAAATATAGGTATTCCAGCAAAGGATTCTAACTATGTTATTTTATTAAGTGGTGCACCTAATACAATCTATAATGATATTTGTGATATTTTAGATGGTGGGGATGAACTATTAAAAATCAGAGAAGGGGACACATTTATTGTTGCTTCTCCAGTACTTCCAGGTACTGAAAAAATTGCGAATAAAGCACAGAATGATTTATTTAGAACTCCTGCTGATGTTCATATTCTTAAAAATAAAGAATTACCATCAATGCATGCTTCTATCGAAGATATCAAAGTATTTATTCAGTTATTTAATCCTAAGTACTATGTTCCAATCAAAGGTGAATATCGTCGTTTTGTAGCTAATGCACATATTGCTAATGAAATGGGCATTGATAATGATCATATCGTAATATTAGATAATGGTGAAAAGTGTACTTTTGAAAATGGACAGTTAGATGAAAATCGTGAAGTCATTGAAATCGAAGATGTCATGATTGATGGTATTGGTGTAGGTGATGTTGGAGAAAAGGTTATTGATGACCGTATCCAGTTATCTAATGACGGAATTGTAGTAGTAGGTGTCACTATTGATTCACGTACTAAAGAATTCATTGCCCAGACAGACTGTCAGACACGTGGATTTGTTTATTTAAAAGATTCTGGTTATGTCATTAAAGAAATTATTAATATCTGTGAGGGTGTTGTTTCTAAGTTAAAGGATGATCCTCAAATGGATGTTCAAGATATACGTAATGAGATGAAAGAATTATCTATGCGTTATATTATGAAAGAAACAGGTAAGAAACCTGTATTCATTGGTGTTGTAGTAGAAATATAAGCAGGATTTATTCCTGCTTTTTAAAACTACGAAAGGAAGTGAAAACATGGCTGAAAAGAAAACAAAGAAACCTAAAAAAGCACCTGTATCCAAACAGCCAAAAAAACAAGAAGAACCTAAATCTAACAAGATCAAAGTAAGACTCATCGCCTTATTCTTATTGTTTATATTCTTTATTAGTATATGTCAATTAGGAATAGTAGGGGGATTCTTCCATACACTCATGGTTTATATTTTTGGTAGTATGATGATTTATCCAATTCTTATTATACTCTCTATTATATCTGCTTATTTTGTAATAAAGGGAGAAGCACCTCAATGGAAAGGACCACAAGCTATAGGGCTTGTTATGATGATTATTGGTATCTTACTTATTTGTACGTATGCAGGTAATATGCATTCTACAGGTAGTATGAATAACTATATAAAACATGATGGTGTTACAAACGGTGGTTTGATAGGTTCATTATTATATGCACCACTAAGTGCTTTATTTTCTCCTATTGGAACGCTTATTTTTGGTATTATCTTACTACTAGCTGGTCTTGCATTATTCTCTAGTAAGTATATTCATCAATATAAGATCAAGCAGAATGAAAAAGAAGCACAGGATGCAGTAAAAGTATTTGAAAACAAGAAAGAAACATCTAAAGTAAAGGATTTCTTTGCACCTAAGCAAAAAGAAAAGGGATTCTTCCCTGATAAAGTATTTGAAGAGAAAGAACCTTTAAAGGAACCTGATATAGATCTTACTTTTAATCAAAAGAGTATGCGTTTAGATATTGAAAAGAAGAAACCTAAAAAGATGGAATACAAGGATGGTGTTTATCAGCTTCCTTCATTTGATTTATTAAATCCTATTCGTAATACAGGTAACTTATCAGAAGAAGCCAAACATGCTAAAAGTACAGGAAAGATTCTTGAAAACATGTTTGAAGAATTTGGTGTCAATGCGAATGTAGTCCATCTCTATATTGGACCTACAGTTACTAAATTTGAAATTAAGCTAGAAGCAGGTACACGAGTTAATCGTATCTTGCAGTTGCAGGATGATATTCAGCTTGCATTAGCTGCCAAAGAAATTAGAATTGAAGCGCCTATTCCAGGTAAACCTTATGTAGGTATTGAAGTGCCTAATAAGACAGCCGCTATGGTCCCATTTAATGAAGTTTATCAGCTTTCTATGCGTGATCATACATGGGATAACAAGTTAGCTGTTCCACTAGGTAAAGATGTATCTGGTAATCTTATTGTCGCAGAACTCAATAAGATGCCTCATTTACTTATTGCAGGGGCGACTGGTTCAGGTAAATCAGTCTGTGTGAACTCTATTATTACTTCTATTCTTATGAAAGCAACACCAGATGAGGTAAGACTTATTCTGGTTGACCCTAAGAAGGTTGAATTATCTAACTATAATGGCGTACCTCATTTATTATCTCCTGTTGTCACTGATCCTAAAAAAGCAGCAGGTGTATTACAGCAGGTTGTTGCAGAAATGGAAAGACGTTATGAAGTCTTTGCTGATAATGGACAGCGTAATATGGAATCCTATAATATTTATGCAAGAACGTTCAATGAAAAGGCTAATGATGAAGATAAAAAAGAAATCATGCCTTATCATGTTGTTATCTTAGATGAAGTTGCTGATTTAATGATGGTCGCTTCTAAAACAGTAGAAGACTGTATTATGCGTATTTCACAGATGGCACGTGCGGCAGGTATTCATCTTATTGTCGCAACACAAAGACCATCTACTGATATTATTACTGGTGTTATCAAAGCTAATATTCCATCACGTATTGCCTTTGCAGTATCTTCAAGTGTTGACTCACGTACTATATTAGATGCAACAGGGGCTGAAAAACTACTTGGAAAAGGGGATATGCTCTTTAGTCCAATGGGTTCTAGCTCACCAGTACGTGTACAAGGTGCATTTGTGGCAGATGAAGAAGTAAGTCGTGTTGTAGAGTTTGTTTCTAAACAGATGGATGCAAATTATGATGATAATTATGTCAATGCGAAAGAAGTATCAAATGGCAGCTCTTCAGTCAATGATTCTTTAGATGATACAGAAGAAGAATATGAAGAATGCCGTGAATTTGTCATTAAAGAACAACGTGCAAGTACTTCTTTATTACAAAGAAGATTCAGAATTGGCTACAATAAAGCAGCTCGTATCATGGATCAGTTAGAACAAAATGGTGTTATTGGCCCACAGATAGGTTCTAAACCAAGAGAAGTTTATATTCGAGGTTATAGTGAAGAAGATATTTAAGATATCTTCTTTTTTGATTATTTAAGCGTTAACACTTTATAAAGTAGCAATAAAGTGTTAAAATTAATGTATATCAAAAGGAGGAATTGAATAATATGAAAAAGCTTATGGCATCTGCTGTAGTACTTTCAATGGTACTCGTTGGCTGCGGTTCTAGTTCTAAAAAGGACACAAAAAAACCAGAAATCGCTTTGATTACTGACTCAGGAGGAATTAACGATAAGTCGTTCAACCAGTCAGCATGGGAAGCAGTAAAAGAGTATGGAACTAAAAATGATAAGGGTTATAAGTATTATAAACCTGCTTCATTCGATACTGCTGGTTATAAGGATCAGATCAAGAACGCTGTTGACAATGGTGCAAAAGTCGTTGTTTTACCAGGTTTCAAATTTGCTGCTGCATTAGGTACAATCCAGAATCAAGAAAAATACAAGGGTGTTAAGTTCGTTGCGATCGACTTCACACCTACTGATGAAAAAGATAACGCTGTAGATGTTGCAGATAATGTTTACTGCGCAACTTATAAAGA
>NZ_DAWDDM010000078.1:0-7918 GCF_052354645.1 Catenibacterium sp. | reverse complement strand
ATTAGTTAGTTATGAATTATAAACAATGATTTGTGTTAAAATAACACAGAAAAAGAAGGGGGAAATTATTGTGGATAAAAAGAAAACATCAGTCAATATGCTGGAGGGTTCAATATTTAAGAGTTTAGTTATCTTTATGATTCCAATTCTTATATCAAACATCTTCCAGCAATTCTATAACACAATGGATACTGCCATTGTAGGAAATACTTTAGGAATGACATCACTTTCTGCCATTGGTTCATGTGCAGCAGTCTATGACTTGTTAGTAGGTTTTGCGTTAGGTATTGGGAATGGGTTATCTATTGTCACTGCAAGAAGCTATGGTTCAGGAGATGAAGAACTATTAAAGAAATCAGTTGCAGCTAGTTTTGTGATTGGTATTATATCTTCTATTGTGATTACTATTATTGCCTCTATTGGAATCAAACCATTACTTATTGCAATCAATGTATCACCGGACTTACTAAATGAAGCTTATAGCTATATTATTGTGATTGTACAATTCTTAGTCGTTATGTTTGCCTATAATCTATGTGCAGGATTATTACGTGCTATAGGGAATAGTTTAATGCCTTTAGTATTCTTAATCATATCATCAGTATTAAATATTGGTTTAGACTTATTCTTTATCACACAGCTTCATATGGGTGTAAGAGGAGCAGCAGTTGCGACAGTTATTGCCCAGGGTGTATCAGTCGTATTATGTTTGATTTATATCTTTAAGAATGTCCCATTACTCGTACCAGAAAAGAGACATTTTAAATTTGATGCAGCTCTTTATAAAGAACTATTAGGTCAGGGATACTCTATGGCTGTTATGAGTGCTATCGTTAATGCAGGTTCAGTTATCTTGCAGTCAGGTATCAATGGTTTAGGAAGCAAACAGATTATTGCAGGTCATACTGCTGCAAGAAAGCTTTATATGTTCTTCAATATGCCATTTACTGCCATGGCTCAAGCAGCAAGTACATTTGTATCTCAAAACAAAGGCGCAGAAAATGTATCACGCATTCGCAAAGGTATGAAACAGATGTATATCTATGATGTTGTTGTAGCCGCACTAGCAACCGTTATTCTATTATTAAGTGCCCCTACACTTGTAACATGGATATCAGGTACAACAGATCATACAGTCTTATACAATGGTTCACTTTATTTACGTATCGTAGCCCCTAACTATGCAGTATTAGGTATATTAATGCAGACTAGATTTGCCTTGCAAGGTATTGGACAAAAGATGTTACCACTTGTATCTAGTATTATTGAATTAGTTGGTAAGATCATTTTCGTATTCGCACTTATTCCAGTCTTTAAATATATGGCTGTCATCTTCTGTGAACCAGTTATCTGGGTCGTTATGACAATCTATCTATTAATCGTATTCTGGAGAGATCCATTCATTAAAGAGGCTTAGTCCTCTTTTTCTTTTAATACCTATTTAGAAATATTTCTAAATAGGTATTGTATTTCTTGGCGTTTATTGTATAATCTATTTAGAAAGTTATCTAAATAGGTGGTGAACATATGTTTGAGAAAACATTTAAAGCACTCAGTGCACCTGTAAGAAGAGATATTCTTAACTTATTAAAGAAAGGAAGGATGTCTGCAGGAGATATAGCTGCACAATTTGATATGACACAGGCCACTGTCTCATATCATTTATCGATATTAAAATCTGCAGACTTAGTAAGAGAAGAAAAAGATAAGAATTATATTTATTATGAAATTAATGCGACTGTGTTTGAAGAAATGTTGTTGTATTTTAAGTCTTTCTTAGGAGGAAAAGATGATGTTGAAGAATAAATGGTTTAAGTTTAGTTTGGTATTATTTATGTTGCCACTTGTATGTATATTAGTGACTTATAATAAGTTACCTGCACAAGTCGCAACACACTTTGATTTTCATGGAACACCTGATGGGTATATGAATAAGTTCTTAGGTTTATATGGTGTGTGGGCATTTATGCTAGTACTTCATATATTCTGTGCTTTTATGACATTTAAGGATCCTAAGAAGAGTAATATACCAGATATAGGACTAAGAATTGTATTAATGATTTGTCCGTTAATATGCTTGATGGTGACTCTACTTATTATTACATATAGTCTAGGCTATCGTTTTGATATGACATTTATTATGAATATAGTAATAGGGCTCATCTTTATTATTTTAGGTAATTACTTACCTAAAATAAAAAGAAACTATACTATAGGTATTCGTACTTCATGGGCATTAAATAGTGATGAGAACTGGTCACGTACACATAGATTTTCTGGTTATGTGTTTGTATTGAGTGGAATGTTGTATATTATCTTTAGTATGTTAGGTTATATGTTTATTGGTTTAGGTATTATACTTATATCTAGTTTACTATGTTTTGGTTATAGCTATAGTTTATACAAGAAGGGGATTTAGTGGGCATACCACTAAATCTTTTTTTAATAGTTTTTTCTAAGACTGCAAATTGGTGCATTAAATACAAAACTAGTGTATAGTAATGGATGGGTAAGGGAATAGCTCATACCAAAATCCGATTTCCTTACCATGATCACCGTAGGTGATCTTTTTTTTATGTTTTGAAACATTAAAAATAATTTTAAGTAAATTTTACTTAACACCTAATTATAGGCATTGTCAGAGGGGGTACTTGAGAAAATTTATTTTTAAAAGTGTATAATAATAGTAGATGAAATAATACATATGGAAGCGATTACGATGTATAATGTATTTATAACTGTTTATATTATTTTATAGAGAATGGGTGATAATGATGGATAAAAAGTACTTAGCGCATATATCTGAAGATAGAGAACAAACAGTATATGAGCATTGTGAAAATGTATCTCGATATGCAGAATTAGAAGCGAGAAAAGTTGGACTAGGTAGCACTTTGAGAGTTGCAGGTTTATTACACGATGTAGGAAAACTGACTGATGAGTTTAATGAGTATATTCATAAGGCGGTTGAGAATCCAAATTCTGTAAGAAGAGGTAGCATCAATCACTCTAGTGCAGGTGCAAAGTATATTATGGATTATGGATCTAAACATAATATAAAGTATTCACCTGAACTCATTGCATATTCTATTTTTTCACATCATGGATTGAACGATTGTGTTGATGAAAATGAAGAAGATAAGTTCACGCCTAGATTAAAGGTGGATGAGCATATGTATAAGAACGTATTGAATAATATAGATCCTTTAGTCAATGAAGTTGATTTAAAAGGTTTATTGCAAGATTCAGAAGAAGAATTTACTACTTTAGTTGAAAAGATAAAAAAGATTTGTATTGATATGAAATCAAACTGTGATGAAAATAGTTCTTTTCTATTAGGGTGTCTAGAACGATTAATTTTATCTTATTTAATTGATGCAGATAGAAGAGATACTGCAGAATTTATGCAGGGTAAGATTAATGATAGAAAAAGCCAAGAAGAAATTAAAGAGTTATGGATAGATTATCAAAAAAAGTTAAATCAGAAATTGGATAGTTTTAAAACTATTACAAAGATTGATAAATTACGTAAACAGATGTCTGATTATTGTTTTGACTTTACTAAAAACGGCAATGGAATATATAGGTTATCTATTCCAACTGGAGGAGGAAAAACTCTCTCAAGTATGCGTTACGCACTAGAGTTAGCTAAGAAAGAAAATAAAGAACATATCATATATGTTGCACCATTCCTATCAATACTAGAACAAAATGCAAATGAGATAAGAACCATTTTAAATGATGATGACAATATTCTAGAGCATCATTCAAATGTATGTATTGATGAAAACAATGTTGAACAATTGAATAGACATGAATTACTTGCTGATGATTGGAGTGCTCCTATCATTATGACAACTACAGTTCAATTTTTGAATACATTGTTTGATGGGGGAATGCAGTCGGTTAGACGTCTTCATCAATTAACAAATGCGGTCATTATTATAGATGAAGCACAATCAATTCCTATAAAGTGTTTGAATCTTTTTACTACATTCATGAATTTTTTATCTTATTGTGGAAATTCTACGATTGTAATGTGTACAGCAACTCAACCGTTGTTTGAGAAAATCAATAGACCACTTCTGTATAATGATAAGTGTAAGGATATGATTCCTAATATTGAATTCTTCTCTAATGAATTCAAGAGAGTTCATATAGAAAGACCTGATAAGAAAGAATATGATTATGAGTCTTTAGCACAGTTTATATTGGATAAGATGGATCAAAATATATTGGTTGTTCTTAATACAAAAAGTGCTGTAAGAGGAGTATATAATGCGATAAAAGAATTAGTAAGTGATGATGTTGATGTTATTCAATTAACTACTTACATGTGTGCTCAACATAGACTAGACATCATTAAGAAGATGAAGCAGTCATTATCAAGTCGTAAAACAATTTGTATTAGTACACAGTTGATTGAAGCAGGTGTAGATATTTCTTTCCAAACTGTTATTAGATCTTTAGCTGGATTAGATAGTATTACGCAAACAGCTGGAAGATGTAACAGAAATGGTGAAACGAGTGAAGGAATTGTTTATATGGTTGATGTGCAGGAGAATTTAAATCAATTACGCGATATAAGAGAATCTGTAAAGGCAACTAAGCGTGTATTGGATGATTATACAGGCGATTTATTGATGCCAGAGGCTATTAGGAAATATTATGAAAGATATTATTATCCTAAAATGTCTAATAACAATGCGAATAGTCCAATGGATTATTGCCTTAAGAATCATC
The DNA here is from genome assembly GCF_052354645.1 of Catenibacterium sp. Classification (NCBI taxonomy): domain Bacteria; kingdom Bacillati; phylum Bacillota; class Erysipelotrichia; order Erysipelotrichales; family Coprobacillaceae; genus Catenibacterium; species Catenibacterium sp. The sequence continues at coordinate 3,175 of NZ_DAWDDM010000078.1, read as the reverse complement.
AATCTGTCAAAGATTTATTTCACTATTTATCATCAAATAGAAGACCATCTGGTTATGGCTATTTACAATGTCAGGCTTATAAATACGCAGGAAAGAATTTTAGTGTGATTGAAAAAGGGAATACAGTCGGACTTATTACTCAATATGGTGAAGCTAAAAATATTGTGGAGGAAATGATGAATAATCCTTATGATTTGGCCTTTGTGAAGCAATGTTTAAAGAAGTTGCAAAGGTACACAGTCAATGTCTATCAGACAGACGCAAGATTGAAAGAAATTGAGAATCGCCAAGGCATTACAAGATTTAATGAAGATATTTTGATCTTGGATGAAGGGTTTTATACAAATGAGGAAGGATTAAGTACGGAATTATCATTAGAAATATTCTAAAGGAGGATGAAGGATGGAACATAAGAATAGTATTGAATTCAAAGTGTATGGGAGATATGCCTTATTTACAGATCCACTTACAAAGACAGGTGGTGAGAAATATACATATCAGATTCCTACATATCAAGCACTAAAAGGAATATGTGAAAGCATTTATTGGAAACCTACATTTCAATGGGTGATTGACGATGTAAGAATCATGAATCCTATTAGAACACAAAGCCAGGGAATTAGACCAATACATTATCAGGATTCAAAGAATGATTTGTCTATTTATACCTATTTAAAAGATGTTGAATATCAAGTAAGAGCACATTTTGTATGGAATGAAAATAGAAAAGACTTGGTAGGAGATAGAAATGAAAATAAGCACTGGTTGATTGCGAAAAGAATGGTCGAACGTGGAGGAAGAAGAGATATTTTCCTTGGTACAAGAGAATGTCAGGCTTATGTCGAACCATGTAAGTTTGGTGAATCAAAAGGATACTATGATGATAGCAACATGTCATTTGGAATAATGGTTCATGGTATTACGTATCCTGATGAATCAAAAGTAGAAGATGGTAAAGGCAAAATGAGTATTAGATTATGGAAACCTGTGATGCAGGATGGAAGTATTCATTTTATTACACCAGATGAATGTCCTATTGTGAAAGATGTAGGCAAGCAGGAAATTAAAGTATTTGAAAAGGGTGTTAATTTTTCTGGATTAGATGAATTTGAGAAAGGAGGAGTATTTGGCGATGAGTTGGATAAGCAATTTGAGTAGCACATATGATCAATGTGAGTCATTAATCGGTAAGGTGAGTGGAGATGATAATTCAGTAATTTTATTGCCATTGTTTCATCTACAGTTGAAAGCACAGATAGAAATTTATATTGATCAAGAAGGAAATTTTATTAGGGCTGAAAGAATACCCAAGGATGATCAAGTAACTGTATTTCCTGTGACTGAAGATAGTGCTAGTAGAAGTAGTGGGATAACTCCTATGCCTCTGTTTGATAAGTTGTGCTATATTGCAGGAGATTATGATCAATATAGTAATGACTCAAAGAATAAAAGACAATGTTTTGAATCTTATATTAAACAATTAGGTGATTGGGCTAATTCGGAGTATTCTTGTTCACAGATTAAAGCTATTTATACTTATTTGAAAAAAGAGCATGTGATGCAAGATTTAATTGCTGATGATAAGTTTGATAAGGATTCTTTGGATGATGTTGCAAGATTTATAGTAGAATCTCCTGATTCTATGGATGAAAAAGTCTGGGAAGACAGTTTAGTTCATGATTGTTTTATAGCCTATACTTTGAGTAAGACAAGTGATTTAGGCATTTGTTATGCGACAGGAGAAGTGACACAATTAACAACAAAGTTACCTGCAAAAATTCGTAATGCGGGGGATAAAGCAAAACTCATATCATCAAATGATACTTCAGGGTATACATTTAGAGGTAGATTTAAAAATGCTGAGCAGGCAGTTGGTATAGGGTATGTAACATCTCAAAAAGCACACAATGCATTGCGCTGGTTAATATCTAAGCAGGGATATAGAAACGATACTGAGCGTATAGTGTGTTGGGCAAGTAAGACAATTAAAACACTTGAACCGTTTGATAATCCTTTCGCATTATTTGCTGAAGAAAAAGTTGAGATTGATACTTTAGAAAAGTATGCACATCAGATTAGTTGTTTATTAGCTGGATATCGTACAAAACTAAGTAATGAAAAAGTATCAATAATATCAGTAGATACAGCGGATGGATCAAATCAAGGCCGTTTATCAATTACGTACTACAACGAACTGTCGGGAAAAGAATATCTTGATAGGCTTAATAAGTGGTATCTAGAATGTAATTGGAGATTACATCGTAAAGTAGATGGTGAATATGTTGATTATATAGGAACACCTACGCCGTTAGATATTGCACGTGCAGCTTATGGTGTGGATCAAGAAGGATTATTGAAGATTACCAATTCAAAATTACAGAAGAAGTGTGTGGATCGAATATTGTCTTGTATTGTGGATAATAGAAAATTGCCGATGGATATTCTGCAGTGTGCTGTAAACAATGCAAGTAATCCACAAAAATACGGTTCTTATAACTGGAATTTTATATTAGAAACAACATGTGCACTTATTAGAAAACATAACATCGATTATAAGAAAGGAGAATATAGTGAAATGTTAGAAGAAGACAAGTATAGAAAGGATAGAGATTATTTATTTGGAATGTTGCTAGCTATTCTGGATGATATTGAGAATTCATATTATTATCATGCGCAAATGGATTTTAGAGAAACAAATGCTAGTAAACTATGGAATATTTACTCAAGATATCCTGCTAGAACATTTGAAGAAATAAGAAGAAAGTTACAACCTTATTTAGCAAAAACAAGTAAGCCAATTAGAGAAAATCAATCAAAGAGAATTGAACATATATTGGAATGCTTGCGAGAGATTGATGGTTTTAATAACAAACCATTAAATGAAAATTATTTATTAGGCTATTATTGTGAAAGAGCAGAAATAAGAAAAATTAGATCAAATTCAAAGAAAGAAGAGGAATAAAAGATGAGTGAATTTAAGAATAAAATTGATTTTGCAGTATTATTTACAGTTGAAAAGGCTAATCCAAATGGGGATCCATTAGATGGTAACCGTCCAAGAGTTGATGTAGATGGCTATGGTGAAATGTCAGATGTATGTATCAAGAGAAATATTAGAAATAGACTTCAGGATATGGGTGAAAAAGTCTTTGTACAGTCTCAGGAAAGATCAATT
>NZ_DAWDDM010000077.1:0-8218 GCF_052354645.1 Catenibacterium sp. | reverse complement strand
CTTACAGTTGATGTCATTTATCCACATCCTCCCGTTGCGAAAGTGAAGGAATCAGAGAAGAAATTAGTAGATCTCTGTACAAAATATGATGTCAATCTTATTGCGATTGGTAATGGGACAGCCAGTCGTGAAAGTGAAGCTTTTGTCGCAAATACAATTAAGAAATATCACTTACCTGTGAGTTATACTATAGTCAGTGAAGCAGGAGCGAGTGTTTATAGTGCCTCTAAGCTTGCGATAGAAGAATTCCCAGACCTTCATGTAGAACAAAGAAGCGCGATTTCTATCGCAAGAAGACTACTCGATCCTTTATCAGAACTTATTAAGATTGATCCTCAATCTATAGGAGTAGGGCAGTACCAGCATGATTTACCTTCTACACAATTAAAAGAAAGACTTAACTTCGTTGTAGAAAAAGCGGTTAACTTAGTAGGCGTGAATATCAATACAGCCAGTCCTACACTCTTAAAGAATGTCTCTGGTTTAACTCAGGCAACAGCGAATAGTATTGTGGCTTATCGTGAAGAAAATGGTAAGATCATGAGCCGTAAAGAAATGAAAAAGATTCCTAAGATTGGCCCAAAAGCCTATCAACAGGCTGCTGGTTTCTTAAGAATCGAAGAGGGCAGTGAGCCACTAGATCGTACAAATATCCATCCAGAATCTTATGATGCCACTAAAGCTATCCTAAAGGCATTAAACTTAACGACTAATGATCTAGGAACAGATGCATGTAAGAAGGCTGTCTCACAGGCTAACATAACATCTCTTAAAGAACTTACAGGACTAGATGACTATACACTTAAAGATATTCTAGATTCTATTATGAGACCATTAAGAGACTATCGTGATGATTATGATGGACCAATCCTAAGACAGGATATCCTTACATTAGAAGACTTACATGTAAATGATAAACTAGAAGGTACAGTTCGCAATGTCGTAGACTTCGGTGCCTTTGTAGATATTGGATTACATGAAGATGGACTTGTTCATATTTCTAAAATGAGTAAAAACCGTATTAAACACCCAAGCGATGTTGTCTCTGTAGGAGATATCGTAACGACATGGGTAGATACAATTGATGAACAAAGACATAAAGTTCAATTAACTATGATTGATCCCAACAAATAGAAAAAGATGATTCCAATAAACGGAATCATCTTTTTAGCTTCCATAAGTGAAAGAATACATCTATACCAAGTAACATAGAAATAGTAAACAATACAATAGACATATAATAAGACTCAGTCAATACACCACATAACATACACATGCAGCTAAATACTGTTTTAATTATAATAGATAATTCTGTTTTCTTATAGGTCTGTCTTGTATAATCATCATTCTCAGTCACATTGACATGTAACTGACCATTCTTACTCATCTTGATTAAATCATAGACAATCTGAGGTAATGCATAGCTTTTCTTTAATGTCTTATAAAGGTCATGACCTATTTTCAATCCTTGATCCTTATAATCCAGATCTTTTAGTACTGTATTACGCTTATGATTAATTAATATCTCAATAAGATTAGAAGAAGGACTGATTTTCTCTAAAGTACCTTCAAGTGTCACCAAACAACGACATAATAGAGTCAGTTCTGTCGGTATCGCAATATCATTACTTGTCACAATATCAAAACACTTCTGTATCAAATCAGAGAAATTATAATCAGATAAGCTCTTAGCTTTATATTCACTTACAATTGAATTTAATTGATGTAATAACTGTGTTTCATCTATTTCATGATCTGGTGTTACTAACATCAAGAAGGCTTCTTCTAGATCTTAAATTACATCTGCAATTAAAGCTTGTAAAGCAAGCGATAAGATATGCTGAGTAAAGGAAGAGACAGTTCCCATCATTCCAAAATCTATCCAGGCAATTTTTCCTTCATCTATTAAGATATTACCAGGATGAGGGTCAGCATGAAAGAATCCATCATCTAATATCTGTTTACAGCAGTTATCTGCCATTTTCAAGGCAATCTCATCTAAGTCATAACCTTCATACTTTAATTTCTTTATAGCATCAATAGGAATACCATCAATATAAGAATAAACAAGCAAATGATTGGTTGTATATTCATTATAGACATGAGGTGCTTTAATATAACGTATATCTTTTTGATTATTCGCAAAGACATTCATATTATTCGCTTCATTGAGGAAGTTCATCTCTGTCTGGCTTGTACGCCATAATTCATCAATAATAGAACGATAATCTATCAGATCACCTGTACCAGTCACCATCTTTAAAAGACGTGGAAACTTATGCATAATACGTACATCAGCTTCCATGATTTCATGAATATGAGGTCTTTGAACCTTTAATACAACTGTATCACCATTTAATAAATGTCCTAAATGAACCTGTGCAATAGACGCACATCCAATAGGCTTTTCTTCTATATTCTTAAATACATTCTCTATTGGCTGTCCTAGTTCTTCTTCAATAATACTACGAATAGTAGAAAAACTAAGAGGCGCAATAGACGCTCTTAGTTTTTCAAACTCTTTACAGTATTCTAGAGGTATTAGATCACTACGCATTGACATGATCTGTCCTAATTTGACATAAGTAGGACCAAGCTCTTCAATCATCTCTCTTGCCTTAATAGGAGTCAGACCATTTTTAATATCATGTTTCTTGATAATAGAGAGTATTTCTCTCATACGTTTAATATTACTGATTTTCTTCATGATCTAATGCATCAAGCTTCTGGCGCAAAGCATTACGTTCTTCTTCAGTCATGTTTTCTACATGTTCTAACAAGTCTTCACGTGCTTTTCTTTTTAATTCTTCATTCATCGCACGTCCTTTATTGATGGTATCCTGACCTTTTTTCGCAAGACTATCTGTTAAGTTTTTAGAACGATCAGCGACCTCAGCTGCTGCACCAATACCTACAAGTACTGTCTTTTTCAACAATTCACTCATAGCCATATGACATACCTCCTTTCAAATACTATTTTATCACAACTACAACCAGTGGTTAAGTAATATAGACCTTGAAAGAATAATTGTGTTATAATGAAAAAACGAAAGGGAGTTATCAGTATGAAGAAAGAAGAATATATAGGTGTATTTGATTCAGGTGTTGGAGGAGTGAGTGTCTTACAGGCTATTCATGAAATGATGCCAGGAGAGAATCTTTATTTCTTTGGTGATTCACTTAATGCACCTTATGGGGAAAAAACATTAGAAGATGTCCAGCAGCTTACTCTTAATGCGATAGAAAACATGAATAAGAAGAAACATTTAAAGGCCATCGTGATTGCCTGTAATACAGCAACAAGTGCTGCAGTGACATTATTAAGAGAAAAATATACAGATATTCCTGTCATTGGTATAGAACCTGCATTAAAACCAGCAGCTTTATCTAAGAAGAATAGTTGTATTCTTGTGATGGCGACAGCCAATACATTACGTTTAGATAAGTTTCATCAATTAGCTGAAAGATATGATAAATCAGCCACTATTATTCCAGTTCCATGTTATGGACTTGCCAAACGTATTGAACAGGGGAATTTAGATCAACCAGATTTGATTGAATTACTTACAGATTTAATAGGTCCTTATAAAGGTAAAGTAGATAGTGTTGTACTAGGTTGTACACATTATCCATTTGTGAAAAATCAAATAGCGACAGTTTTAGGTGATATTCCAATGTTTGATGGAGCCTATGGAACAAGTAAACATCTTTATAATTGTTTAAAGGAATGTGATTGTTTGAATGACCAGGAAGAAGGAGATATCCTCTATGGTTCATCCAAGGAAGATGAAATTCCTATTTATAAAACATTTATGAATACACCAATCGTATAAAAAGCCATTCACATGGCTTTTTTACTAGGAGAACGTATGAACTATATTATCCTCAATAAAGACAACATAGACACAGAACATATATGTTGTGCTATGTCTAACAAAAAGAGTCTTCAAAAAAAAGAATGGTTAAAAGAAAGATTTGATGAAGGTTTAGTATTTTATCGCAGTGAAGAAAGAGGAAAATGCTTTATTGAATATATTCCAGATCAATATGCCTGGATACCTATTAATTCTCATGGTTATATGTATATTAATTGTTTGTGGGTATCTGGTTCTATGAAGGGACATGGCTATTCTAGTGAGTTATTAAATTATTGCATAGAAGATGCACGTCAAAAGGGTTATAAAGGAGTTTGTATTTTATCATCGAAAGGACGTAAGAAAGAGTTCCTTTCTGATTATAAATATTTGACACATAAAGGGTTTAAGATAGCCGATGAATCAGATAATGCTATTATACTTATGTATCTTCCATTCACTGAAGGTAATCCTCCAGAGTTTAAAGAATGTGCCAAACATCCGCATATTAATGAACAGGGCTTTGTATTATATTATACAGATCAATGTCCTTTTACTTATTATTGGGTACCACGCATAGAAGAAGTGGCAAAAGAATACAACATTCCTTTAAAAACGATTCATATTACAACACGTGAACAGGCACAGAACCTTCCAACACCAGTTTCTACTTATGCATTATTTAAAGATGGAGAGTTTTTAACTCAAGGGATCCTTAATGAAAAGAAATTCTTAAAATATGCAGGAATTGATATGTAATAACATATTTTCCCACAAAAACCACATTTAGGTATTAAGTTTAAGATATATACTAGAATCAGAAAGTGAGAGTGGTATTATGAACAACGAAAATTTAAAAGATGTTTATGAAAAGCAGAATAAAAAGAAAGTCAGTCGTTTAAGTAAAAATATAGGTAAAGCATTTATTGCTGTGGCATTAGGTTTTGGTGGAGGCGCTGCTGGTTCTTATTTTATGAATAATCAAGGTACTACAGTAGTGACGAAGACTACTACAACTAAAGCAACAGGTACATCAAATGATGCATCAAGCATCTCTTCTAAGATGACACAAAGTGTTGTAGCCATTACAACAGAAAATATCTCAAGAGATAACTTCTGGTATGGTTCACAGGTATCAAGTGGTGCAGGTTCAGGAGTGATCATGAGCAGCGATGGTTATATTATTACTTGCGCTCATGTTGTTTCTGGCGCAAGTACAATTAAGGTTACTACAAGTGATAATAAAACATATGATGCAACTTTAGTAGGAACTTATAGTGATAATGATATTGCGGTACTTAAGATCAATGCAACCAATTTAAAACCAGCAACATTTGCGAATAGTGATAAATTAGTACAGGGTCAATCTACATATGCAGTAGGTAACCCAGAAGGTACATTCAGTGATTCTATTACTTCAGGTATCGTATCAGCCTTAAATCGTAAGATTACAGTACAGCTAGACAACGATGACTCATCTTCATCTAGTGATTATGGTCGTTTTGGTCAGCTTTATAGCTCTTCTAAGACTATCTCTATTTCTGTTATTCAGACAGATGCAGCCGTTTCTCCAGGTAACTCTGGTGGAGGATTATTTAATGGAAATGGTGATCTCATTGGTATTGTGAATGCAAAATCATCTGATACAAATAGTGAAGGTCTAGGATTTGCGATTCCTTCAAATACTGCATTAAAGATTGCGAAAGAACTCATCAACAAGAGTAATTAATAGACAAAAAGGACAGAAATGTCCTTTTTTAGTTAATATTTAGTTTACAATACAAACTTATATTAGTGTCATGGAGGTATTTTATGAAAGAAAAATTTATAAGATTCATGCAGGGAAGATATGGTGGAGCAGATAAGCTCAATAGTCATCTCATGTATTTATTATTTATTTTAGTTATTATAGAGTTATTTACTGGTTCAAAACCATTAATGATCTTAAGCTTATTTTTGATGTTTTATATTTATTTCAGAATGTTTTCTAAGAATATCTATAAACGTTATGCAGAAAACCAGAAATATGTACAGTTTATTGCACATATTACTAAGAAAGTAAACTTCTTTAAGAAAAAAAGAAAAGATAAAACACATAAATATTATAAATGTCCAACATGTAAACAAGTTGTCCGTGTACCTAAAGGACGCGGAAAGATTGAAATTAATTGTCCAAAGTGTCATACTAAGTTTATCAAAAGAACTTAGGGGGACTAAATATGTTAAAGGTATTACTTATTCCAGCTTTAGATGATTCAAATATTGAACTTATTAAAAAGTCATGTTCTGATATGAACCTTTTAAAGGTAAACAAAGAAGATTTAACACAGGAAATGATTGATGAAGCCGATGTCATTGTAGGTAATCCGCCAAGACAATTTAACTTGAATAGACCTACACTTAAAGCACTATTATTAAATAGTGCAGGGAATGATCAATTTCTTTTACCAAACATCTTAAATAGACAAACACTTCTTACGAATGCAAGTGGAAGCTATGGTCATGCTATCTGTGAACATATGATGGGAATGATCTTAAGCTTTAATAAGAATCTACGTTTCTATTATGATCGACAGAAAGAAGCAAGATGGACACCATTATTTACTGGTAGAGAAATCTATGGTTCAAATGTCTTACTACTTGGAGTAGGGGATATCGGTACTGAATTTGCGAAAGTATTGAAGGTACTTGGTGCCAATGTAACTGGACTAAGAAACTCTTATAAGGAACATCCAAATTGCGATGAAATCATTACTTCTAAAGAATTACATGATGTATTACCAAAGATGGATTATATTATTACTTCTTTACCAGCAACCAATGCAACATTCCATATGTTAAGCCATGATGAGTTCTCATTAATGAAAGAAGACGCTGTTGTATGTAATGTAGGTAGAGGTAGTGTGATTGATACTTATGCTTTATTAGAAGCATTAGACAATAAGTCTATTGGTGGGGCATTACTTGATGTTTTTGAAGAAGAACCATTACCAGCTGATTCACCATTATGGAAAAATCCTAGAGTCATGATTACACCGCATTGTTCTGGTGGATACCATTGGAAGAGTGTACAGGATTACTATACGCAATTAGTCATTAGAAACCTCAATCACTTAAAGAACCAGGAACCATTAGAAAACCTTGTGAATAGAGCAAAAGGCTATTAACAGTAGTAAAATGGACCCTGTAAAAAGGATACGATAAAAAAGGAAATATAAATATCCTGTTCATTTGAACAGGATATTTATTATATACACAAATATGTTAAGTATTATTCGAAATAATACAAAAATATAAATAAAAGTGTTGACATTGAATGTGTTGTGATGTACCATTCAGATAAACCTAAGAGCGGGAGATAAAACTTTGTATAGGGCTGATAGAGAACCGGGGATGCTGGAAACCTGGTAGCACCACAATGACAAATGGACCTGTGAGGGCGAGGGGGAAAGGCAACGAGTATCCTGAGACGTGATGCAAACGTTATAATGCAAAAATGGGTTAGCATTTATAAAGCAAAAGGTGGCTTAAAGAGTAACATATGACTTTTTTGACAGGTGTTTTTTTTATTACCTGCTAACAAGTTGGGAGGAACTCATATGAAGCGATGGCGTCGTTGTTTGAATTGAATCAAAGAAAACAAAATTTTTGAAAACGAAGAGGGACAGAACAATGAACAAAATATTAGGAACAGTATTAACTTCAGCATTAACAATTTCACTTTTAGCAGGATGTGGAACTTCTACTAGTAGTAAGAAGAAAGTAGGTATTATCCAGTTCATGGATCATACTTCATTAAATGAGATCAAGGATTCATTTGATAAAGAAATGAAGACTCTTGGATATGATGATAAGAATATCGAATATACATTCAAGAATGGTCAGGGTGACACAAATACTTGTGCAAGTATCGCCAATGATTTTGCCGGAAAGAATTTTGATTGTGTCATGGCAATTGCGACTCCTGCAGCACAGGCAGTTGCTAAACTTGCGACTAAGACACCAGTCGTATTTAGTGCAGTGACTGATCCAGTAGGGGCACAGTTGACTAGTTCATTATCTAAACCAGATAAGAATATTACTGGTACAAGTGATGAAGTACAGGTTGATCAGATTATTGATAAAGCATTAGAAATCAATCCAAATACAAAGACAATCGGTATGCTTTATAATAAAGGTGAAGCCAACTCAGTGACTAACATTAAAAAGGCAAAAGCTTATTGTGCTAAGAAGAATATCAAGGTAGAAGAAGCAACAATTGCATCAGTCAATGAAGCACAGAGTGCTGTCAATGTATTAAATAGTAAATGTGATGCAATCTTTGCACCAAATGATAATACAGTTGCAAGTGCCATGAATGTAGT
>NZ_DAWDDM010000076.1:0-8361 GCF_052354645.1 Catenibacterium sp. | reverse complement strand
TAATCATTTTTAAGCGCCTTTTTATTTAATGTCCTTGACACGGGGTCCACATTAGAGATCACTAATCCCTTTTTATATATCTGTAAGTGTTTACTTAGGAGTTATCGACAGAAACTTATCGATATTCGTAAATATTACTATTTAATTTAGAGAAGTATCTAAAATATAAGTGAAAGTTATGAGAAAATAATGTAACTGTAGCGCTTTTTGTTTCTATAGGTTTTCGAAAATGGTATAATAGAGCCAAGAGGTGACGCTTTAAAATGGATATTAATAAGAAATATGAGCAATGGTTAAATTATGAAGGCATGGACGCTTCATTAAAGGCAGAACTTGCCGGAATGACAGAAGAACAGAAGGAAGATGCTTTCTATAAGAATCTTGAATTCGGTACAGCAGGTATGCGTGGTATTTTAGGTGCTGGTACAAACCGTATGAACATTTATACAGTTCGTAAAGCAAATATGGGATTTGCGAAATATGTAGCTAATTTACCAGAAGGTAAAGAACGTGGAGTGGCAATCAGTTATGATAACAGACATATGTCATATCGTTTCGCGATTGAATCTGCAAAGATTCTCGCAAAGTTTGGTATTAAGTCTTATATCATGGAATCTTTAAGACCTACTCCAGAATTATCTTTCGCAGTACGTTACTTAAAATGTGCAGGTGGTATCATGATTACTGCTTCTCATAACCCTAAGGAATATAACGGTTATAAAGTATATGATGATACTGGTTGTCAGTTAATCCCTGAATGGGGTGATATCGTTGTTGATTATGTAAATGAAATTGATGACGAATTAGAAATCGAACAGATCAGTGATGAAGAAGCTTATCCATTCATTACATGGGTAGGAGAAGAAGTAGATGAAGCTTATTATAAAGCTGTAATGGGTATTGAAATCAATCCTGGACTAGATAAGTCTGATTTCAAGATTGTTTATTCACCACAGCATGGTGCAGATAACATCCCTGTAAGAACATGTTTAAAGAGATTAGGTTATGATATTGTGCCAGTACTTGCACAGTGTGCACCTGATCCAGATTATACAAATACTAAGTCTCCAAACCCAGAAGTAGACGCTTCTTATGAATTAGCTATTAAGCTTGCGAAAGAAGTAGATGCTGATGTAGTCGCAATTACAGACCCAGATGGTGATAGACTTGGTGTTGTCGCAAAACACAATGGTGAATATGTATTAATGAGTGGTAACCAGAGTGCTGCTGTATATCTTGAATATATCTTATCTCAGAGAAAAGAGAAGGGTACATTACCTGATAATGCAGTTATGTATAATACTATTGTTACAAGTGATCTTGGTGAATTAGTTGCGAGAAACTATGGTGTTGATGTTGAAAAGACATTAACTGGATTCAAGTTCATTGGTGATAAGATCAGAAAGTATGAAAAGACTCATGAAAAACAGTTCATCTTTGGTTATGAAGAAAGCTATGGCTGTGTTGTAGAAGACTTCGTAAGAGATAAAGATGCTGTACAGGCTGTATTACTTGCTGCTGAATGTGGTAACTACTATAAGAAGCAGGGTAAGGATCTTATTGATGTATTGAATGAATTATATGCTAAGTATGGTACATTCAAAGAATCACAGATTGCCTTAGCTAAGGCTGGTGCTGCAGGTGCTGCACGTATTAAAGAAATGATGGATACTTTAAGACAGGATAAGCCTACTGAAATTGGTGGCGTAAAGGTTGTATTAAGTGAAGATTATGCAACAAGTGAACGTTCTGATGGCACTACAATTGACTTACCTAAGTCAAATGTATTAAAGTATTATCTAGAAGATGGTTCTTGGATTGCTGCTAGACCTTCTGGTACAGAACCTAAATGTAAATTCTATTTCTCAATTAAGGGTAAAGATGCGAAGGATGCTGCTGATAAGACAGAAGTATTCCATAAGGCAATGATGGAATTAATTGGTGAATAACTCATATGGGGGCTCTATCTTCGATAGAGTCCTTTATTATTTGGAGGTGTAAAATGTATAAATTATTAGTTGTAGAAGATGAAGTACTGATTAGAGATATTATTAAAGAATATTTCGCAACAAGAGATTATGAAGTCATTGAAGCTGTAGATGGTTATGATGCTTTAGAAAAAGTGAATCAGGATATTGATATGGTTTTACTTGATATTATGATGCCAGGAATGGATGGGTATGAAACATGTAAGAAGATCCGTGAAAAATATGATATGCCTATTATTTTTATCAGTGCTTTATCTGAAACTGATAATATGTTAGATGGTTATCATGTAGGTGCAGATGATTATATTACTAAACCATTTAAACCTTCTGTTTTATATGCGAAATGTCAGGCTATTTTAAATAGAAGCAAGAAGACAGAAAAAGAAGATAAAGAAACAATCTGGCTAGATGAAAGTAAGCATCTCATGTATGTGGATGGTGAAGCGGTAGCACTTCCTAATAAAGAGTATTTATTGATGGAGTTATTTCTAAATAATAAGAATCAGTTATTTACTCGTTCTCAGATTTTAAATAAGGTCTGGGGTTATGATTATTATGGTGATGGACGTGCTGTAGATACTTATATTAAGAAACTAAGAAAAAAGTTAGGTGTACATTCACATCGTATTCAGACTATTATGAAGGCAGGTTATACATATACGGATGAAGAAGACTAAATGGTCTTTTGGACTTGTACAGCGTACTTTCTTCTTAATGTTGTTTGTATTTATTATTATTCTAGGACTTATGTCCTTACAAGGTATTACAGAATACAAAGAGCGTCTTATTAGTTCAACTTACGATGCTTCACTCACTTCAGGAATACAGAGTATTTATCAAACAGAATATTCATTAGATAATAAGAATATGACCACATATTTAAAGAATTACTACCTAACCAATGAAGGTATGTCTGCAATTGTTGATAGTGATAATAATATTAAGTCATTTGTGAGTAGTGCTTCTTTACATGTATCTCAATTATGGATTCTTGATGAAAATAAGAGTCAAGAAATCATGGTAGATATATCTGAAAATAATTTAGTAAAGAAAATCAATGAATATATGATTGCCCATCCGGATGAGAATTATGAAGTAGTTATAGGTGGTGCACAGTCTAAAAAGAAACAATATTATATTAATAATGATAAACAAGAAGTTGAATACTATACATCAATGGATACAACAGGTATTCATCCTGCTTATCTTGCGATTAATGGTAAGGTGTTACTTAATAACTCACATAAATCATTGAAAAAATATAAAGTATCCTGGTATATGTCTGAAAGATGTTTTTATGAAAGAAATGGTGCAAGCGGTGGAAGAGAGTTCACTGATTATAAGAAACTTAAGAAGGCATTAGAGAAACAGATCAAGAAGATTGATAGTATTGAATATGCAAGAGGGTCTGATTATGTGCATTCTAAGAGTATTAATGTAGGTGATGGTACAATGACTATTGTGCTTTCAGAACTTAATCAAGAAATCTCTTCTGTATCAAATACAAGTGGTGTAAAAGGTTATTTTGTATCTGCAAGCTTTATACCAAAATTAACTAAAAGAGCTGCTGTGAATTATTTTGAACATTCTTGGTATATTTATATTATTGTGCTCTGGTTAAATGTTGTGATTTCTATTGTAATCTCACATATGATTACTAAACCATTAAGACATGTATCAGAAGTTACAAGTGAAATTGCGAAAAATGATTTCAGTGAGAAGTTCTTAATTACACGTCATGATGAAATAGGACAATTAGAAAACAATATTAATATCATGAGTACGAACTTAGAGAATACAATCAATCAGCTTACTGAACAATTAGAACATGTCCAAAGACTTGAACATACAAGAAAACAGTTTATTGCGAACTTCACACATGAGATCAAAACACCCCTTGGTATTATTGCCGGTTATTCTGAATTATTAGAAGATGCTACTTCGCAGGAATCAAGAGAAAAATATATTTCTATCATCAATGAACAGATAGAGCGTATTAATGGTATTGTACTCACAATGTTGGAACTTTCACGTTTAGAATCAGGTAAGATTGAACTCAATAACTATTATGTTTCATTATCTGAATTAGTAGAAGAAGTCATAGATGATTTTGAATATGAATTAGAAAAGAAACAACTTCATGTAGTAAAGGAATATGAAGTTGTTGATTTAGATTGTGATCCTATTCAGATAGAAAGAGTTATTAACAATCTCACATCTAATGCGATTAAACATACCGAAGAACATGGTACAATCACATATCGTATTATGAAGCATCGCTTTGAGATAGAAAATGAAGGACATCATCTCTCTCAGGAAGAGATGGAATCTATCTGGGAAGCCTATATTTCTAAGGATCAAGGTGGAACAGGACTCGGTCTTCCTATCGTAAAAGCGATATTAGAGAGACATGGATATCATTTTGGAGTAGAAAATACAGAAAAAGGTGTTCTATTCTACTTTGAATATTGATATAATAAGGCAAGTAGGGAATGGGTGATCTTATGAAACTAAAAAGAGTACAGTTTTTTATGTCTAAACAAAGTTATCTAGCTAGTCTCCTTGCGATTGCAGCATTAGTCTGTTATTTCATAGGTTACGCCTCAATTGCGATTATTCTGACTATCGCGATTATTATTTGTTTAGTTATTTATTTTATTCTTGGTCTCGTTTATTGGAGATGCCCTTATTGTCATAACTACCTTCCCACAAAAGATGCAGGTAGTTTAACAGTGTGTCCCCATTGTCAAAAAGAATTATTTAGAGATGAAGAAAACAATACTGTAGAAAAATAAAAGGCTGATATCACATAAGTGATATCAGTCTTTTTCTATAAGTAAATAGCTTTATTGATGTGAAGATAGTAGATAATAGGCTGTACATCAGTATGGAATACTTCTTTAAGTACTTTAGAGTAATAAGATAACTGTGTACGATGGAGCTCTTTAAGCACTTCTTCGCTGTTGTCTTTTGATACTCTATCTGTCTTATAGTCTAGTACATAAACTTTATTGTCTTTAATAAAGACTAAGTCAAATATACCATTGATGATGAGTCCATTCTCATCTTTATATCTAAATTGTTTTTCCTGATAAATTCGATCTGCATCTTTAATCAATTGATATGTATCACTATTGATAAAATCATTGATATGAGGAAGATAGTTGTTTAAGACCTTGAGTCCTTCCTCATCAAACATCTGATTCTTATGAAGTGATTCAATCAGTTCTTGAGGATCATCATCTTTAAAATTAAAGTAACTCAATAAGTTATGTACGAGTGTTCCTCTATCTGTCGCTAGATAGTGAGTTTCTTCATTACTAAAATCAAAATGTGTATCATCATTCTTCATTTCTTCCATACTTGTGACCGCAATGCTACGTGGTTCAACAGGATATGGATATTCAAAATCATAATACTTCTTGTAGGCACGATATTGGTTCTCTATCTTTGTTTTCGCATAAGCAGGAATCTTATTTATTGTTTCACTGCTATCTTGTATTACACAATGGAAACGTGCTAAGTAGGTATCATCATTTTCTAGTTCTTCAAAAGAAGAACGATCTAAAGAAAGATAAGGACTAATTTCGGGAATAAATTGTCTTATATCCTTCTGGAAATTAGGATGTCTTAATAAAGCCATAAGAACCCAGCTTAAATAATTATTCGTAGAACGCATGGCGAGGTTATATACAACGCCATGGCCTTTTGTTAAGGTAGGATCTGTATCATTGGCCTGTACCTTGCGCGCAATAGAAATAATCTCTTCTTCATCTTTAATAGTACCAGTTAAGATCAGTTTCTTTTCTGCACGTGTTAAGGCGACATAAAGAATACGCATTTCTTCATTCACAGTTTCTTGACGAATGAACATCTTCAACATCTTTGAATAAGGATGCTCATACTTACATACAATATTTCCAAATGAAGATTCTTCTAGCCTACATACACTTCCTGCTACTCCATCATGCTGAGATATGATAATGTCGGCTTTTTCATCAGAATTATTAAATTTCTTCTGCATTGCACTCACAAAGACGACTGGAAACTGTAATCCTTTAGACTTATGAATAGTCATGAACTCTACTGCATCATTTTCATCACTCGCAATAAATCCAGGTGCTTGGTTAGAAGAAGAATCTAATAGTTCTAAGTAATCTTTTAAATAAGGATATTCTTCATTAGTACGGAATGTTTCTAATAGAATATCTAAGTTTGCGCTACGTTGTTCACCATTCATTAGCTGAGATACAAAAGCCTGGTATCCTGTTTCTTTTAAACATTTCTTTAATGTTTCATAAGGTGAAGATGTCATGGCAGTATTTCTTAAATCATCAAATACTTCTAAAAAATGAAGTACTTTATTATTGGTATGATGTGTGAGGTTGATATAGAGAGGGTCATCTGCATCTCTGATTTCTAATAACTCATTCTCAGTAAAATGAGAAAATAAGAAGTTATTATGTAATACAGACAACATCGCAATATCATCATATGGATTAACTAAAGCCTTTAATAATGTCATCATACTAATGACTTCATTAGACTCAAACAAACCACTTGATAAAGTAATATTTGCAGGAATATGATAACGTTCAAAAACCTTCTTATAGGTAATAAATTCAGTTGTAGCACGCATCAGTACCGCAAAATCATGATACTTATAATCTGTAACCTGCCTCATTTGAATGATTTTCTGAGCAACCATATGTGCTTCCACTTCAGACTTTGTATATTCTTCCTGATTATTATAAAGAGAAATAAGTATATCTGTATCAAAATCATGATTTTTTTCTAGTTCAGGGAGTGTTGTACCCTTTGCATCAAAATCATATCTTAAAATCGCATTATCACCATGGATATACTCTAAACCACCTACAGAACTATCCATAATACAATCAAAAATATAATTAACACTGTCTAATACAACCTTTTCAGAACGATAGTTATACTTTAAATCAATACGAATATTTGTATCATATTCTGTCATCTCTTCTAGCTTAGTGAATGTATCAAACTTATATTGGAAGATAGAAGGATCAGCCTGTCTAAATCGATAAATAGACTGTTTCATATCACCGACCATAAACATTGGAATATGTTCATCATAGTTCGCAATCTTTAAGACAAGGTTTTCCTGCATTTCATTGGTATCTTGATACTCATCCACCATGATTTCCTTTAATGTATGATTCAATCTTTCTACAACTGGAAGATCAGGCTGCAACAGTCTTGTCGCATATTCTTCTAGATCATGGAAGTCTAATTCATTTCTAGCCTTCTTTGCTTCATTATAATCTTTATTGAACTGATCTAATAGTCCATCTTTACCAAGTAAGAATTCAATATCTTTAAAAGAATAATCAAGATACTTTTTCAATTCTTCTGTTGAAGTATAAGATAAAAACTTCTTTAATTTTGAAAGAGGATCAGTGACATTTCCTTTTAACTTTGTATATTGTTTCTTAACAGAATCATCTACACCTAATTCACTCCATTTAATACTTGCCATTTCTAACTTTTGAGATAGTAAACTATTTAATGTATCAAAGGTAAGAGGTCTATTTAAGGCATCATAGAGATCAGAATAATAATCATATAATGCAGTGGCAGGTGCAGGTTTTTTCGCATTTTCAACAGTTTCAAAGAAATAAGTAATATCATGCTTTTCACAGAAGCGATATAAAATATTATAGGCACTTAAACTTTTAAGACAGCAGTCTCTATATAATTGAGTCATACCGTCTAGAATAGGCATGTTTCTAGAAAGATTAAAATCATAATATCTTTCATGAACTTGATCAAGGAAACGATGGAAATCTACAAAAGAATTGGTGATATTCTGGAAGTCTATTAAAGTCTTCTTTAAATCATCAAAGTTATTTTTTGTGTTATGACGATAAGCATAATCCTTGAAATCTGGATCTTCTATCCATTTCTCTAAACACTGATCTAGTACTTGGTCTTTAATTAAATCAGGTGAAGGGTTCACCTTAAATCCTGGCATCACACCAATTAAATAGCCATATTTCTCTAATAGTGTCTTACAGAAACTATCAAATGTAGTGATATAGGCATGAGGGAGTAATTGAATCTGTTCTTGAATATGTCTCAATGTTTCTTCATCATGATTAGCTAAAGCTTCTTCATGCAGAGACACATTCAATCTTTGTTTCATTTCATTTCCTGCTGCTTTAGTAAAAGTTAATACTAGGAATTGATCCATTGAATAATGGTCAT
Organism: Catenibacterium sp.; assembly: GCF_052354645.1. Lineage (NCBI taxonomy): Bacteria > Bacillati > Bacillota > Erysipelotrichia > Erysipelotrichales > Coprobacillaceae > Catenibacterium > Catenibacterium sp. Next base: position 133 of record NZ_DAWDDM010000076.1, on the reverse strand, counting down.
TCACAATCAAACTAATTAAACGGGCTACAAGAATTCTTGTCTTTCCTGAGCCGGCAGGAGCACTGACAAGAATAGTCTTTCCTCTTAAATCAATTGCAGCCTGTTGTTCTTTATAGTATTTAGGAATTCTTGT
>NZ_DAWDDM010000075.1:0-8390 GCF_052354645.1 Catenibacterium sp. | reverse complement strand
CACATTAATCTTCGTTAATCCTAGTCTTTGGGTATTGTCTTTAATAAGCTTTGCTTTATGAGGATAAAGGTCATAGACATCCAGGGTGCCTTTATTATTCATCAAAGTGCCAAGGTGAGTTGTTTTAGATCCAGGGGCACCACACATATCTAAGACAAGATCATCTTCATTTGGATTAAGTAGACGAGCAACCATCTGTGATGATTCATCCTGAATCGTCACTAAGCCTTCTTTAAAAGCTTCTGTATGGGCGATATTGCCTTCCTTTAATAAGACACTATCCGGTGATAAATAACCTGGAGTGAATTCTGGATATTTCTTTAAGAATTCCTCACGTGTTATCTTATAAGTATTCACACGACCACTTTTTAAAGGCACTTCATTATCTGCATAAAGAATCTTTTCTGTTGTTTCAATGCCATATTGAGCATTCAACATCTTAACTAGCCACAATGGATGACTTGTAGAAATAGATAGACGTTCATCATGATCTAAATCATCTAAAGATCTTGTTTGATTAAAACAGCTATGGAGAATCGCATTAATCATGCCTCCTGCTCTTTTATTTCTTCTTTCCTTAATAATATCTACTGCTTCATTGACAATTGCATAATCTGGTGTATCTAGATAGAAATGTTGGTAGAGACTCATTAATAGAAGCATTCTTTCTACTACTTTTAAACGTGTATGGATATGTGGTTCTAATTGATATTCTAAATATAAACGATTCTGAATAGTTCCATAGACCAATGTTGTAATAAGTCCTCTTTCTGATGGTGAGAAGTCTTTTGTAAGAGTATGGTTTAAAGTAATATTTAAATAGATTTCATTCTTTTCATAATCAATAAGTATATCTAATGCTGTATTTCTTTCATTCATATTAATATGTGGAATACGGGTTAAAGTCGCATGCCACAATAACACCTCCTTTTCTTGTACGGTTATAATAATCATCAATGATACTTAATTGTTCATAGATGGGCTTAGATTCTATATATTTAATCAGAATTCTTTCACGATAGATATCCTGCATCTTAAAGGTAGACTGTGGTCCAATGATACGAACCTTTTCTAGATGATCCCTTAAGTATTGACTGATATCTAAAGCAATAGAATGAACATTCTTAGGTGTACGTGATTGTACTATAACAGAGACTAAATGACAATATGGTGGATATTTGGCTTTCTTTCTAAATGCTATCTCTTCTTTAAAGAAAGCATCATAATCCTGCTTGACTGCTGCTTTAATTGCATAATGTTCTGGATTGAATGTCTGAATCATAACTGTACCTTGTTTTTCTCCTCGGCCGCTTCTTCCTGCCACCTGACAAAGCAACTGGAATGTACGTTCAGAGGCTCTAAAGTCAGGTACCATTAAAGATAAATCAGCCATGAGTACACCTACAAATGTAACATTAGAGAAATCAAGTCCTTTCGCAATCATCTGTGTACCTAGCATAATATCTGCTTTATGTTCTTCAAAATCTTTTAAGAGTTTTAAATGAGTATTCTTATTACGTGTTGTATCAAAGTCAAAGCGAATGATATGTGCTTCAGGATACTGTTTTTCTAATTCTTCTTCTATTTTCTGTGTCCCATAACCAATCTTTTTAAGGTGCGTACTTCCACAATTAGGACAAGTACGAGGTGTAGGAATAAAATATTCACATAAATGACATTTGAGTCTATTTTCAGCTTTATGATAAGTAAGTGTGACATCACAATGAGGACAACGTATTGGTTCATTACATGATTCACATTTAATAAAAGATGCATAACCTCTCTTATTTAAGAGAATCATTGCTTGTTCTTTTTTATCCAATGTTTCTTGTAATCTCTGTTTCATTCTTCTAGACATAAGTGAATAGTTCCCCTGACGGGATTCATTGCCCATATCTACAACCTCACAATAAGGGAGAGGTTTACCATTAATTCTTTGTTTCATCTCAAATAGGCTATATATTCCCTTTTTAGCACGGGCATATGTTTCTACTGAAGGTGTCGCACTCCCCAAGACAATCTTTGCATGATTTTTTTCTGCACGCATCTTCGCAATAGATAGAGTATGATAGCGTGGTGTATTATCCTGCTTATAACTCATATCATGTTCTTCATCCATAATAATAAGACCAAGATTTTCTACCGGCGCAAAGATTGCAGAACGAGCCCCCACTACAATACGGGCTTCACCTTTTTTTATACGACGATATTCATCATACTTTTCACCTTGAGATAAACGTGAATGGATAATCGCCACTTCATCATGAAAATGTTCTTTAAAGACACGTTCCATCATTGGTGTAAGAGATATTTCAGGTACAAGCATTAATACTGTCTTATTTTCTTCTAACATCTTTTTAGTTAAGGCAATATAGACTTCTGTTTTACCTGAACCAGTCACACCATGAATGAGTGAAATCATTTGAGATGTTTCTAATACACCTTCTACAACACTTGTTTGAAGTGGGGTTAAAGTAATCTTATTATTAATCTTTAAGTTATTACCTGCATAAGGATCACGTTGTACTTCTTTATTATATACTTCAACAAGACCCTGCTTTTCTAGAGAAGTAATGACACTTCTTGAATAAGGAATATCCTTAAGAAACATTTCCCCCTTTTCTACTAATAGACGGAATGCTTCCTGTTGTTTAGTTGTTTTAGGTGTTCCGGTATTAATGACTCTTACACATGTAATTGTTTTAATACCAACCATCTTATGAGTAGATGGCTTTAAAGTCCCAGGAAGCATAGCCTGGAAACAGGCAATCAAAGGACATAAAGTCATCTTTGACATACGATGAGCCAGTGTAATAAGTTCATTATTTAATAAAGGAGCTTCATCGATGACTGAATAAATATAAGAATACTTAAAGCCATCTCTTTCTTCTAATTCTTTTTGGGTTAAATCAACTTCTTCTACAGATAATACATAACCAACAACCTGTCGATGATTAAAAGGCACTTGAACACGTATTCCTGTCAAAATAGGTTTCTTAGATAGATAAGAAAAGCCACGGTCTAATGCCTGAACAGGATGTTCTATAAGTACTTCTACTTTAAACATAAAATCACCTCCTAAAAAAGAAAAAGCAGCCAGATGGCTACTTCATGTTCTCCTCGATAATCTTGACAATATCGTCTTTCGCACGCATAACATCATCGTTAACCACTACATGCTTATACTGATCTTTTGTCGCAATTTCTCTTCTTGCTTTATCAAGACGTTCTTTAATAACATCTTCAGCTTCTGTTCTACGTCCACGAATACGTTTTTCTAATTCTTCCATTGAAGGTGGTACTAAGAAGATTGTAAGAGCATCTGGTACTTTCTTCATAACCTGAAGTGCACCCTGTACTTCAATCTCTAATACAACATTCTTACCTTCGTCTAGTAGCTGATCTACATAGGCTTTAGGTGTTCCATAATAATTACCTACAAACTGTGCGTATTCTAGTAATTCACCCTGCTCAATCTTTTTCTTGAATGTATCAACGTCTACAAAGAAATAATCGATCCCTTCTTTTTCGCCAGGTCTCTTATAACGTGTAGTCATTGAAATAGAATATGCAAGGTTTAATGATTCTTCTTTAAATAGTTGTTCTCTGACTGTTCCTTTGCCTACGCCGCTAGGTCCACTCAGGATAATTAGAAGGCCTCTTTTCACTTATCTACATCCCCTTTTTAAGTAATCCTACATGAATAAAACAGTGATGTCAAACACTTTTAAATGTGTTATACTAAGTCGGGTGATGAATATGGCATTTGATGGAATTGTATTGTCACGTGTTACAGAATTATTAAATGAAACAATTGTGACAGGACGTATTTCAAAATTATATCAGATATCGAAATATGAATTATTAATGACTGTTCGTGCACAGAATGAGAATAAGAAACTTCTTGTTTCTATTCATCCAATGTATGCACGTGTTCAGTTAACACAATTGAATTATCCTACACCTGATTTTCCTAACGCTCTCACTATGTTTTTAAGAAAACATATTGAAGGTTCATTTATTGAGCGTATTGAACAGGTAGGGCTTGATCGTATATTAAAGATTACTTTAAGAGGTAGAAATGAATTCAAGGATCTTGTAGAGTATCATCTCTATATAGAGATCATGGGTAAGCATTCTAACTTTATTCTTACTAATAAAGAAGATAAGATACTAGAATGTTTAAAGAGAGTATCACCAAGTGATAGTATACGTATTATGCAGCCAGGGATTACTTATAGCTACCCTCCTCTACTTGATAAGAAGAATCCTTTTGAAAATACACCTAAAACAACAAATCTTGTAAAAGAGTTTGAAGGATTCTCTAAGGATTTAGCTGAAGAAGTAGCTTCAAAAATGGAACAAGGTGAAGATTTCAAAACTCTTATGAATGAAATCAAAGAGAGTAAAGAACTTTATATAACTAGAGGTGATAAAGAAAAGTATCACGTGATTCCTTTACATTGTTTTGGAAAGAAGATAGATCAGTATTCTCTTTTTGATGGATTAGATGCTTATTATCAATTTATTGATCAGAAGGATCGTATTAAACAGCAGACTTCTGATATTCTTCATTTTATTCAGAAAGAATATACAAAGAATGTCAATAAGCTAGATAAGCTAGAAAAGACTTTATTTGATTCTCATAATAGTGATGAATATCGTATTAAGGGTGATTTATTGTATGCTTCTTTACATCTTATCCAAAAAGGGATGAAAGAAGTGACTGTAGATAACTATTATGATGGCACAAAGATGACAATTGAATTAGATGAGCGTTTTGATGGCAAAACAAACGCGAATCATTATTATAATAAGTATCAGAAGGCAAAGAATTCTTTAAAGGTTCTAGAGGAACAGATTGAAAAGACTAAAGAAGAAATCAATTACTTTGATACTTTAAATACCTTGATGGATAATGCGGATTATTATGATGCCATGGAAATCAAGGAAGAACTTGAAAACATGGGATATATTCGTAAGAAGAATGTCAAGAAGTTAAAGAAGAAAACACATCCTCATTATGATGTTTATCGTACTCGTGATGGTATTATTATTTATGTAGGTAAGAATAACTTACAGAATGATTATCTAACATTTAAAATGGCATCACGTAATGATATGTGGTTCCATGTGAAGGATATGCCTGGTTCTCATATTATTGTGCATGCAGAAAACTTGGATGAGTATACAATGAGACTCGCCGCAAATATTGCAGCATATTTTTCTAAGGGTAAATATAGTTCAAGTGTTCCTGTAAATTATTGTTTAGTAAAGAACTTAAAGAAGCCTCATACAAATAAGCCAGGTTTAGTTCTTTTAGGACATTATAAGACTATTTATATTGATCCTGATGATTCTTTCTATGATGAGTTAGAGAAAGTGGAGGATGCAAGATGAAATTAATACCTTGGAAGTTTAATAATGATATAGTAGAAGGCTATACTGTACCAGCTCATATTGATGGAAAGCTATTTAATATGAGTTATAATGGAATAGAAGACAAGCAGGTACTAGAAAACCGTAAAGAACTAGCCAAAATGCTTGGTACAGACCTTGATCATATGGTCGCACCCTTACAGCGTCATACAACACATTATTTAAGTGTAAATACAAAAGATGGTGGTAAGGGGATTTATAGTCAGAAAGATGCTTATTTAGGTTTTGATGCATTATATACTAGAGATACAGACTTGACTCTATTTACTTTCCATGCAGACTGCTGTCCTGTTCTATTATATTGTGAGAACCAGCATTTAATTGCTGCCATTCATTCAGGATGGAAAGGAACAGTGACTGAGATTGTAGGTAAGGTGACACGTCATTTAATTGAAGATGAAGGCTGTGACCCTAGTACTATATATGCTTATGTAGGGCCTTCTATTGAAGCACGAAACTTTGAAGCCATGGATGATATTATTGATTGTGTAAAGAAGATGAGCTTTGATACATCATCTTTCTATACTAAAAAAGATGAGACACATTATCTTCTTAATTCAAAAGGTCTGATCAAGCAACAATTATTAAATTGTGGTGTATTAGACGAACATATTGAAGTCAGTCCTTATTGTACAATGGAGAATGATGACTTGTTCTTTAGTTATCGTAAGACACATACTAAAAATCGTAATATTTCTATTATCAGACTAAAAAAATAGCTGGATTATTCCAGCTATTTTTCTATTTCACCAATAAGTAATGCCATTGTATGAGGAATTTCTTCAATAAGTTTTTCAGGAATGACAGTATATGCCTGCTTTGCGACTTCATCTCCTGCACGCCCATGAATATAAACACCTAGTATTGCAGCTTCTAGTGGTTCATAACCCTGTCCTAATAATGAAGTAATAATACCTGCAAGTGTATCACCCATGCCACCTACTGCCATCGCTTTATTACCAGATGCAATACGATAAGATGACTTGCCATCAGTCACAATTGTATGAGGTCCTTTTAAGACAAGTATGCAATGATATTGTGATGCAAAACTCTGTGCAGCAATCATTAAGTCAGGATAGTCTTCTACATGACATAAACGTTTGAATTCACCAATATGTGGTGTAAGGATCACTGAACGATCTTGTTTTTCTAGTAAGTGCATATTTCTAGATAGAATTGTAAGTGCATCTGCATCAATTACAAGTGGACAGATAGAAGCAGTCATAATATCTATTACAGCTCTAAAGGCACTTTCGTCTAGACCTAATCCACATCCTACTAATAATGCATCATAGCCATCAAAATCATCATAACGGAAGATTTGTGGTCTTAATACAGGAATCGCTTCAGGTATATAAAGAGGTAAAAGAGATGTGACTTTTTCTGAAGTAATAGTCTTTACTATACCTGCACCTGTATAATAGGCTGCTTTAGTGGCAAGTAATGGTGCACCTGTATATTGATTACTCCCTACAATTAAGCCATCTACACCATAAATATTCTTATAACCATTATAAACTCGTTTTCTTAAATGTTCCTTTGCGTAGTCCTCTCCTACATATTCAAATAACCCTGCTTCTTTAAAACAATCCTTAACAGCTAATGTTTCTAGAATGACTTTACCTGTATATTCTAATGAACGAGGATCTAAGAATCCTTGTTTTAAAGCAGTTAAGGTGACTGTAAAGTCAGCTTTTAAAGCACCATCGTAGGCTTTACCTGTATTACAATCAAGTCCTGTAGGAATATCAATTGCCCCAATAGTTCCATTATAATTATTCATAATTTATTCTATAATGATTTTATACATTCCTCTAGGTGCACTATTTAAGCCAAATCCAAATAACCCATCGACAATACAATCATAATCATTCCAATTACTTGTATTAATATTGTCTTCATCTACATAGATCAAATGATTCTCTTTACATTGATCACGATAATAACGATTGGCCTGTGATACCTTTCCTATATCTCCACTATAATAATAAATAACATGCTTTCCTAGTTTTTCTAGTTTTAATCCTAAAGAATAACCATCTGCACCATTATTACCTGGTCCAATAAGAATCGCAAATCTATTATATTTTGTGAAATGATTGAGTAATGCATCACTTGCAAGATTAACAAGTTCTTCTATTTGATATCCATGTTCTAATAAATAAGCATCATATTGTTTTAATAAATCCTGTGTTCCTATATACATATATAACACTCCCTTCTTAATTATTTTACCATAAAAAAAGGAAATCGAAATCGATTTCCTTAAAGATTATACTCTTCCTCCACCTGCATAATGCGCAGCATAATAAGATTCACCTAGAGAGGATGTGATAACACCCTTCTTTTCATTGGCAGCATGTACGAATCTGCCTCCACCTAGATAAATACCTACGTGAGAGATACCTTTCTTGTATGTGTTCTTGAAGAATACAAGATCACCAGGTTTTAATGCGTTTCTATCTACTCTTTGAGTACTATTGAACTGTACAGCAGCTGTACCACTTAAAGAACGTCCATTTTGTCTATATACCCATCTAGTAAAGCTTGAACAGTCAAAGACATCAGGTCCTACAGCACCCATTCTATAACGACATCCAATCTTACCTAAAGCAGTCTGAATAAGAGCTGCATTTCTAGATTTAACTTCTACTGGTATATTCACTACAGTTGTATTACCAGTCTTATCTGTTGCAGTATAAGTAGCTGTATAGTTACCTTCATTGTTTACATCAACATTCCCACTAATACCTACAGTCTTAGTAACATCACCATCTAAATTATCAATAGCAGATACAAGTAAAGAATTCCAGTTTACTGAAGTGCCTTCAGTAATAGATACTTTATTTGTATTCAATTTAATTTCAGGACCTCTGATATCCTTAATATTAAATGTACATTCCTGTTTAGTTTCATTGCCACTGTTATCAGTCGCAATGATTGTTGCTTTC
>NZ_DAWDDM010000074.1:0-8615 GCF_052354645.1 Catenibacterium sp. | reverse complement strand
GAATACTAGTAGACATACCTGCACTACAGAATAAATAAACCTTTTTCATCCTATTCTCCTCCTTCTAATTTTTTAATTCTTTGAGATAGTTTGATAATCTCTTCAGCCATGATTTTTGTTGTTTCAGCATTCATAAGCTGATCTTCCGCATGCATAAGAAGAATTGTTGGAACTGTCTTTTCACCACATGCTTCCTTCTGGATAAGTGATGCATGTGCTTCGTGACCTTTCACAAAGCTTTCTTCTCCTTCTTTTATTTTTGCGCGAGCTTCATCAAAATCACCCTTCTCAGCAAGATACATTGCCTGTACATAACGTGACTTTGCAGTACCCACGGCAGAAATAATGTTAAAACTTAATAATTCTAAATCTTCCATGTGATTTCCTCCATCTCACAACTCATAGTATAAACTTATATTTATTTTCAGGTGGTGAATGCGATTTCCTCTATTTAGGAAAAATTCACTACTTTAGTACGTGCTAGATAATCATGTAATGCTAGATGTTCTTTCTTATTCACTAAACATAAAATAGCACTCACAATTGTAATCGCAAATCCAACATACATCATTGGCTTAACTAAACTAATACCTAAACTAATCTGTAATACCTGATGTAATATTGTACTTGCAGAATATAGAACTCCTTCAATAATAATGGCTCCTAATACTTCTCTTAGTAATAGTTCTTTAAGGCCTACATCTTTGCCATCACTCTTTACAATCTTAATATGACATATTCTTTTACCAATTGTTTGTCCCTTATTAATCACTAAAGGAATAATGACATAATAAATAATTGCGCCTAGTAATGCGCATAGCCCACAAATCAGTCCTAATTGATGAGGGTATTCTAATAGATTCTGGTTCTTCATTGTGCCATAAATCTTCTGTGACACAATTGCGATAGGAAATGATGTAAAAAGAGCACCAATATACCAATCTAATAAGTATGCACCAAAACGCCTTGGTAATGATGCAATAGTCTGTTGTTGTTTTTTCATATGTTACCTCACGCTGTCATTAGCTTCATAAATTGTTGATAGTTGTCTACTTCGATAAACTGCATCAGCTGGTTATAATCAATAAGTACATTGGATAACCAGTCAAAGAATGTATGCAGCATCTGATTATCCTGTTCACTAATAGATAATAAGAGAATAAGACGTACTTCATACTTACCCCACTTCACAGGATTCTTTAAGACCATAACGGATATAGTAGAACGTAATGGTTGTACTGTAATGGCATGAGGTACCGCAAAGCCCTGTACAAAAGCTGTTCCTGCCATCTCTTCTCTTTTAAAAACATCTTCTTTATATTCTTGTGTGGCATAGCCTAACTGAATCAGATTATCACATAAATAGTTAATGGCATCTTCCTTAGATGCGATGTCTTTTTTTATAAAGAATGTTTCCTGTCCGATCAGCTTCTTTACAATATGACAGAACTGATCATGATATTTTTCTCTATCTAATTGATTCAATGCCTGGAAGATCTGACTTTCATCCTCATAGTTCACAAATAAACTGATTGATACTGTCTTAATAGACAATTCATGCTGTAAAGGTACAACAGTTAAAATCAAGTCAGGATGAAGTGATGCAATCATATTATTTTCAAAGAATCGGAATACTTTAATAATTTCCATACGTTCTCTAAAACGTGTTTCAATCTTATCCATACATGCTTTCGCAATCATCTGATTATGGGGAATAATCATGACTACACGGTATTTCTGTGTATTGATATGTCTTTCATAAGCTGTTCCAAAATGTAAAGCGAGATAAGAGATTTCATCTTCTACTAAAGGTTTACCTGTAGTTTTAGAAATGACATCACTGGCATGTATCGCCATTTCAAAGACTAAAGGATATTGTCTTTTAATCTCCTTTAAATAAGCTGTTGTATTAGGTTTATCTACTTTAATACGATCAAGTAATGACTGCATATGAATAACTAAGCTATTGTAAAGCTCTTCATCATCTCTAAAATCAATATCAAAACAATCTTTAATGTCTAATAATACTTCTTCTACTAACTGTTGTGATTCTGCTTTTAAGTCTACATGACTGCCTCTTCCTTCTAATAAGAAAGCAAACTTAACGACTTCTTCTTCAACATAAGGAATACCAAACTTTTGTGATAATTCTTCAAAGAAATCCTTTGAGACACGATATTCTAAATCAATACCTGTACAATCACTCTGTGTTTCATATAAATAATTCTTATTCCTGATACGTTCAATCGCAATACCCGCATGCATCATCAACATAGGAAGACTAACATTCTTGAACTTATAATGATTATTTGCGCAGACATTCTTAAAGATTTCTACCACGTCAATGAGATTAAAATCCTTCCATAAATGAGACAAGGCACTGATATTTGTGAAGTTTCCTTTGATTTCTGATTCTAATAGATGCTTATATACAGAGCGTTTCTCATTTTCATTACCTTCTAAACGAATGTGGTTCTTTACACGTACCACTTTTAAAGAAGGATATTCATTGAGTATACGTCTGATATTTCTTAAATCATTATCAATCGTATAACCACTGACATAAATACGATCCTGTAATTCAATGAGATTGATTTCCTGTTTAAACAATAATTCCTTAATGATCCAAGATACACGTTCCTGAGATGTCTGAGGAATGACTGACTTTGTCGTAATTCCTTTGACACTTGTCAGCATCACGTCTAAGTGATAACCTTTACGACGATTGGCTTCTATAAGAGTACATTCATACTCTTTATTAATATGCTCAATATCAGAACGGATTGTACGATCTGATACAGACAACATAGAAGCAAGTTCTTTACCTGTCATCCATTCATCATAATCATGAAGGATATCTATAATACGCTGCTGTCTATTATTCATACGTATAACCTCCCGTATCTTCATTGTAATGGTTTAGAGTGCTTTATGCATTCAATTTAACTTCCTAAGTGTTAGGAAATGAAAAAAAGAACCTTTCGGTTCTTATAAATCAATAATATCTAGAATATCATAGGCTGCCTTCAACATCTTTGGATGGAAGTCCCCTTCTCCTGATTCATCCACAACTCTTTGAAGTTCTTTAGTAATCTCAATAAAGTCATCTTTTAGGAAAGGACCTCTTGTACATAATAAATCAAATGTCTGATTCCAATAGAATAAATGATACCCACTAGAACGGTAACCATGACTCGCATAAAACTTAGTACGTCTTAAACGCTGTTCATAGTTATCTGCTTGATCATCTAAAGGTTCCATATCCAATACTATCTGTCTTTGATAGAGATCATCCATCAACTTCAAAGTACGTCCTCCATACCCATGAGAACGAAGTGATGAACAGATTGCGAGATAGAATAAATAAACACATGTATCAGATGTCATTGTCATAAAGAATCCAACAAATATATCGCCATCATAGACACCATAAAGATCTGATATACCAGTTTGAGATAAATCAATCATTCTTTCAATAGAGACACGTTCTTCTTTAGGAAATGCTTCATTATTAAGATCTTCTAATTCCTTAAAATTCTCTGTAATTCTTTTAGCCGTTAACGCCATAGATTATCCTCCATTAATATGACTATTCTATGCTGTTTTCTTCTTTTTTTCAAATGATTACGCTATAATGATTAGAAAAGAAAGGATGTATCTATGCTTACATATAGTTTTGATGAAAATAATCATAAATCTCTCTACCAGCAATTATATACATTTATCAAAAATGATATTCTAGGGGGACATCTGACAGCAGATGAAAAGTTACCTTCTAAGCGTACATTTGCGAAAAATCTAGGTATTAGTATTATTACAATAGAGAATGCTTATGCGCAGTTAATGGCTGAGGGATATATTTATTCTTTACCTAAGAAAGGCTTTTATGTATCACCTATTAATAATAAGACACCCCTTATTCCTGCTAAGATGATTCATAAACCTTCTATTAAGAAAGAATCCTATTGGTGTGATTTCTCTTCTAATCAGACACCAGCCCATTTGTTTCCTTTCACAACTTGGTCTAAACTTATGAAGAACGTATTAAATGAACACCAATCAGAACTAATGGTTAATCCTCCAGTAGGTGGTATTTATGAATTAAGAGAAGCGATTTCTCATCATTTAAAAGAATTCAGAAATATGGATGTTGAACCAGAAAGAATTATTATTGGTGCAGGGACCGAGTATCTTTATGGATTACTTGTTCAGTTATTAGGCTTTAATCTTTTATATGCCGTAGAGAACCCTGGTTATAATAAGATATTAGATGTTTATTCTAGTTTAGGGGCTAAGTGCGTTCCTATAGATATGGATGAGCAGGGAATACTCGTCAACCAATTAGAAGATTTAGATGTAGATATTGCGCACATCTCTCCTTCTCATCATTTCCCAACTGGTATTATTATGCCTATATCTCGACGTTATGAATTACTTGGATGGGCAAATAAGAAGGAACATCGCTATATTATAGAAGATGATTATGACAGTGAATTACGTTTAAGTGGACAGCCTATTCCTGCCCTTCAAAGTATTGATTTAAGTGAAAAGGTTATTTATATGAATACCTTTACTAAAACTCTTGCCTCTACAATTCGTATCAGCTATATGGTGCTTCCTCATCATTTATTAGAACGCTATAATAAGAAGCTCTCTTTTTATGCCTGTACAGTCTCTAACTTCGAACAATATACTCTTGCATCATTTATTAATGAACATTATTTTGATAAGCATATTACTAAATTACGTAATCATTACCATAATAAGCGTGATGCGATTGTAAAGATGTTAGAAGAAAGTAGTTTAAAGGATATGATTACTATTTCTAAGGAAGATGCTGGTCTTCATTTCCTTATCACAATTCATACACATATGTCTGATGAAACACTTATCAATAAGTTAAAAGAAGAAGGAATCCATCTAAGAGCTATTTCTCATTACTATCTTAAGAATATACCTCATACATCACATACCTTCATCATGAACTACTCTTCTATCGATTTAGATAAATTACCACAGGCTATAGAAATATTAGAAAAAACACTTTATTGACATATTTTCTAAAATATATTAAAGTAAGTCATGCAAAAAAAGAATATTGATTTAGGGTATTAGTCGAAACGCACATGCATGGCGTGATATCGATCATCACTTATATTTAGTGTTGTTTTTTTGTGTAAGTTCCAGAAAGGAGCAATTTTCCAATGCCTAAAACATTTAAACAAAATTTATTATTTACTGCGATGATGTCATTCTTAATGGTGTATGTCATGATTCTCTTCAACATCTCATTAAATATCGGAGGAATGACAAACCAGGTCTTCTTACTTGCCTTCCACGAAATGATTATCATGTGGCCTGTCGCTTTCTTTTTAGAACTACTTGTTGTTGATTCTTTAGCTCATAAGCTTGCTTTCCGTTTTGTACAGCCTACAGATCGTCCTATTGTGATTACTCTTGCAATCTCATGTATGATTGTTTGTATCATGTGTCCATGCATGAGTTTAATCGCAACTGTATTATTCAAGAACATCGATGTTTCAGTCTGGTTCCAGACAACATTCATGAACTTCCCTGTCGCATTATTATTCCAGATTTTCTATTGTGTTCCTCTGATCCGTTTCTTATTTGGAAAAATCGTACATGAATAAGGTCAGTTTTAAAACTGACCTTATTTTTTTAGTCGATAACTGAGTATTTATATAATGTCAGAATGTATGTATAGTGTTATTCATCAAAGGGGGAGTTTTATATGAAAGAAAATAAAACATTAAAAATTGCAGTAACAGGATTGATGGCGGCTTTAGCTTATATCGCCTTCACATTCCTACAGATTAAGATTCCAACACCAGGAGGAACTACTTCATTCCATTTAGGAAATACATTCTGTGTATTGGCTGCTTTATTATTAGGTGGTGTTCCTGGTGGAGTTGCAGGCGCAGTTGGTATGGGTATTGGGGATTTACTTGATCCTACTTATGTAGTAGTTGCACCAAAGACATTTATCTTAAAGTTTGGTATTGGGGTTATTACAGGTCTAGTTGCACATAGAGTATTCAAGATCCAAAAACTAGAAGGTAAGCAGTTAGTGATTGGTGTAGTCGCTTCTACATTTGCAGGTTTATTATTTAATGTGATTGCTGAACCACTATTCTCTTATTTCTATACTTCAGTATTACTTGGTGCACCTTCTCAAGCTGCTTTAGCTCTTGCATCTTGGAATGCAGTGACTACTATTACTAATGCAGTAATTGCGATTGTGATTTCTTCAGCACTTTATTTAGCTTTAGCACCTACATTTAAAAAGAATGGTTTATTAGATAAATTACATACAGTTAAAAAAGACTAATGTAAAAGGACTCATATGAGTCCTCATTTTAGTTTAAGACCATCTTTAAAAGCACGGCCAACAACCTTTCCCAAACCTACATATTGATTATTAAAGGGATCAAATGTGATAGGCTTTACTTTAGATACATCTACTCTTCCTGTTTCATCTAAGACACGTTCATCTACAGATACATTGACAATTTCACCCTTCATGATTTCCGTATCTAAATCATAATCCTTAAGACGACATTCTAGACATATAGGTAATTCATTGATAATAGGTGCATGTACTTTACTAGATGGCGTATAAGTAAAACCTGCTTTTTCTAGTTTATTGGGTTCCTTATGCCCTGATACAACACCCACATAATCACACGCTACTACATGATCCTCATCTGCAATACTGACAGTAAAAGCCTGTGTTTTCAAGATATTCTGTACTGTTTTATGTCCACTAGAAAGACTCAATGAAATTTCCATTGTATCGCTAATGCCACCCCATGCTGCGTTCATTAAATCAGGATGATCATACTTATCAAAACTCCCAATCATATAGACAGGCTGTGGATAAGTAAGTGCACGTGCACCAAAATCTTTTCTCATTTCTTTTTCCTCCTTTTTAATATCTTCATAGCAGTTTGATAAAGTGCATCATCGGAAAGATTATTGATTCTTTCAGCTTTTATATAGGTAGGATAATCATCGATATCTGGATCATCGCCACATATATCAATACCAATTACTTCACAGTTTTTTAGGAAGTGCGCTAATACATCCTCTAACATACCTAGTGACATGTCTCCTTGATTCCAGTTCGTCATGGCATATCTTTCATCTAAGACATCCTTATCTATAGAAATATAAACAGGATATTTCGTTTCAAGAGGAATAGTAGCACCTTGTTCTAGTTCTTCTATGCTGAAACTTAATACTTTATTCCGTTCCACTGATTTTAAATCATGTTTGCTTGGTCCTATTAAGTATAAACGATGAAGGAAAGGATTTTGTAAAGCTTTTTTAGCCCAGTTTCCACAGCTAAGCATATCTCCTACAATAGAAGATTGCATGTCTGTATGATGATCAATCAAAACAAGATTAAAAGGTTCATGAATAAAATCAGTCATCAATTTAGTGATGTAATGATAATCGCCTGAATCAATAAAATGAATACCAGAAATACCATTCTTGCTTATCATCTCTTTTAATTGTTTTTCTGCATGTTGATCACAGAATAAGCGTGTTCCTTCAATGTCACTACAATCATAATAAGTTAACTGTGGATAATCCCCTTTATAGGAATGAGTAAAATCAAATACATAGTTACGCATCTTTATCACCTGTTGATAATTATAGCCTTTATTTAGCACTTGTCAAATCCGACTGCTAAAAAAGAGATAGCCGCAGCTATCTCTTGAGTATTATAATTCTTCACCGTTTGTTTCAATAACGTGTTTATACCAGTAAAATGATTTCTTCTTACTTCTAGAGAAGTCCCCTTCATGGTTATTATTATAGTTAACATAGATGAAACCATAACGTTTATCATATTCACCAGTAGAAGCAGATACGATATCAAATGGAGACCACATAGTATAACCTAAAAGATCAACACCATCATAAGTGACTGCATCTCTCATTGCTTCAATATGTGCCTTTAAGTAATCAATACGATACTGGTCATCTACAGTACCATCTTCTTCTTTCTTATCATAAGCACCAAAGCCGTTTTCTACAATCATCATTGGAAGTTCGTAACGATCATAGAACCAGTTTAAGCACCAGCGTAATCCTAATGGGTCAATCTGCCATCCCCAGTCAGAAGCCTTTAAGTATTCATTTCTTACAAAGTCTTCACTACAGTAATCAAATGTCTTTTCATTACGTCCTTGATACTTAGTTGCAAATGACATGTAATAAGAGAATCCAATGTAATCTACTTTACCTTCACTTAAGATTTTCTTATCCTCTTCAGTAATGAAATCATATCCTTTTCTTTCAAACTTCTTTAAGATATAGTTTGGATAATGTCCTCTTGCATGCACATCAGTATACCAATATTTCTGATGCATAGCACCTAAGGCATTCATCATATCTTCTGGCTTTGGAGAAGCTGGATAAACACCATTCATACCAATCATACAACCAACCTTTAAGTCAGGATTGATTTCATGAGCCGCCTTAACTGCAAGTGCTGAAGCGACTAATTCATGATGAGCTGATAAATACTTTATATATTCAGCATCATCACCTTCTTTTAACAATACAGCACCTTCCTGGATTAAGTT
>NZ_DAWDDM010000073.1:0-8677 GCF_052354645.1 Catenibacterium sp. | reverse complement strand
GTTATGGTATTAATTGTAATGATTGTCGTTTCCTTTATTATAAATGTTTTAAATTTTGAATTAAAGAAGGGAAAAAATAGCGCATCTTTACGTGCTTATAGCATGGAGGTTTTGTTAGAAACAAGCCAAAAACTGCAACAAGCAAAAACTTATAATGATGTTATGAAAGAAACATGTGTTCAATTAAATAAATGGTTAAAACGAATTATTATTTTTTATCCTGTAAATAGAAAAATGTTAGATAAACCATATATTTATAATCCGAATAATCTTTTGGATGATAGCAATATATTTTTGACAGAAAAAGAAAGAACAGTGGCAAAATGGGTTTATATAAACAATAAAAATGCGGGTCCAACCACTAGCACATTGCAAGAAGCAAAGGCTTTGTATTTATCTATTCGGCGAAATGATAAAATATATGGGGTTATAGGAATAGATATGATTAGCAACAAAACGTTAAGTCTATATGAAAAAAATTTAATTAAAACAATTTTAAATGAAGTTTCTCTAGCAATGGATTCTTTAGAAAGATGATAAGAAACACTCAAATGATTGTGATGTGTACCCATAATCCTGGACACGTTAAAATTTAAATTTATAAGTTTAACTCATGGATGCTAGCCTGTATTGAACAGGTGCCATCCATTTTGTTTTTGCTTGTATTTTTTCGTTATTATAATAATATCAGTTAAATGAAAAAGGACAAAATAATTATGTAGGTTTTCCAACATTCTTATATTGTCTTTTACCTACAATTTTTATTTTATCCTTTGCACAGTGCTTCTTGAAAGAATACTACAGTTCAAGGTGCTTAATAACAAATACAGCACATCAGATATTATGAAATTCACCAGAGGATTTCAGGTGGTTAAAGGTGAAACTAAATATATTAATACAACTCAATCAAGTGATTTTATAATAGATTTAGCAAAGATAACAGATCTTCCACTTACTAATTACTTCCTGACAGAAAGAGAAATAAAGAGAATATTCAGTTACAAAATATAAAATTAACTGTAGACTATTCATTTGTATAACATAAAGAAAGCAGCATGATATTCAAAAGCGAATTTCATGCTGTTTTTTTAAAACTATTACTATGTTTAGATGCTGGATTATAAAGTCAGGTTATAGAATAATATGTTGATTTTTCAAGAGTTTTATTCAGGTTTAGAAGTAATACATTGCACTCTGTCATAATAATAACCAGAATTTTCTTCATACAAATAATTAGTAAGTAATTCTTAATATTTATGTAAGTAATTTGAACCGTTTCATTTAAATATTTTACGTTATAACTATTATGAGAGTGAAATATAAAAGGGAGACATAATAGTTATGATTAAACAAGTCAGAATTGAAATAAAGAACGCAATGAATCAGATTGAGTTCAAAGTTTTGTTTGCAGCTATACTTTTAATAAGTCTAATAAGTATTTTATTGAATTGTTTCCAGGATTACGGTCATAATATTTTATTTATCAGGTCTTATATTGATAATTCCATGTATATCAGCATTAAGGCAAGACCTATTATGAGTGTTTTTGAATATTTATCACCACTTATTGTAATGATGATTTATTCATCTAGTAAGTGGAAGGAAGAAAAAAATGGAATGCAGTCAATGATCATCACTCGTCTAAATAAGAAAGAATATTATCTATCAAAGTTCATAGCGAATTTTATTATCGTATTTGGTGTAGTTCTATTTTCAGGATTAATTAATCTACTTATTTCATATATTGTCTACCCTACTGTAGGATTTGATAACCGATGGGGAATACCAGTCTATGATCTTATTCAAAGATATGATAATAGAGCTTTATTGGATCTATTAAGAATTCAAAATCCTTTTGTTTATATTCTTGTCAAAAATATTATAGTCAGTACGTTTCTTGCAACGATTTCAAATATTCCTTACTGTTTAAGTTTTATCAAGCATTTCAAGGAAATGGAATTCATACAAATATGCATTATGACGTTTATTGCGATTGCTGTTGCTAGTGTTATAGGAGTTATTTTTCATATTAGTTTCATTAATTACATATCGTATATGTATGTAGATGCTAGAATCTCTTTCTCAAGTGTATGTCTATCGATAATAGTATTGAATATAGCTGAAGTATTGATTTTATTTAAAGGAATGAAGAAATATGAAACGATTCATTCATAAGGACCAGATGAATAACTCTATTTTCTTTGTAATTGTTGAACTGGTTGTTCTATTCATGTTTAGAAGTTCAATACATACGAGTCATGTGATGATAAATACATTTTCAGACATCGTTATTATGATATTTATTATTCCAGTTGTGTTGTCCTATTTTTCTACGGATATATTGCGAATATTTAACTATATGATCATACCTAGATTTCAATCTAAGAAAAAACTATTTGATTTCATTATTGAAAGAATCGTAATGGATTCTTTTAAAATGACATGTTTATTATTAGTTCCTGTGCATGTTGTGGGAACTGTAATATATCATATGAGTTTTTTTATGATCATGAGATATTATTTCAGTTTTTTTATGACTTTGATCTCTGTCTGTCTAATATATATCATCGTCTATTTAAAGATGAGAAATAAAAATATATCCATCATTATTTCTTACTTCTTATGCAATATCACCACTTTACTAGGCAGTTTATTTAGACAATATAGTATTCCAAGCATATCATCAATTATGCTTTTGGAGTATGAAAAGCCTGCAATTCTTCTTATTATGACGATTGTGCTTATTGTTTTACTATCTGCAATTCTAGATAGAGTAGTCGATAGATTTGAGTTATTAGGAGAGTCTAAAAATGTATTATAAGTTCATTATAAGGAATAAGCAGATACTGCTTAGGATATTATTTTTGATTGCTTTCTCATTTTTTCTTAAGTATGCAACTCATAACGGTTATACGCCTAATGAATTATTAGGTGCGTACCAGATGTATATGGGAGGTATCTTTCTAGAAGAAAGTAAATCAATACTACAGATTATGCTTCTGTTGATCAACGCTGTGTTATTCATATACTACGTTCCTTATGAAATTATTAAGGAAATAAAAGAAAACGAGATCTATATAAAATATAGATATGGGAAGAACAGTAAAATCTTAATGCTTATTGCGATTAAGAATTTGTTCTACTCATTATTTTATCAATTGGTTTATGTATTCATCATTATGTTGATGACCTTCCAGTTTAATCCTGTTTTTGTCATAGGAAGTCAGTTCATCAAATTACTTTTGACTTCTACCATCCAGTTGTTGATTATATCATTTATGAGTGAATTCTTCTTATATTGTTTTAAATTTGAGATAGGTATTGTTCTTTCTTTGATGCTTGTTGTGAGTCCAGCTATTATTTCAGGTGTTATACTAGATCAATTTTCATCTAGTTTAGAACTTTGTAAGTATATTCCTTTAAATCATGGTAATTATAATTACTATCATGCATCTACATATATGCTACAAAGCATATCTATCACTTATTCACCATTGCCTTACTACAGATATCTTTTATCTATTGTGAGCCAGGTTATTGAGTTAGTAATCAGTGCTGTAGGACTTATGTGTGCTATTGATAGAAAAGAATTAATAGGAGGTCATTATGAAAATTAGTGTAAAAGATGTTTCAAGAGAAATGAAATCAAATATAATCTTGGATAACATAAATTTGGAATTTGAAAGTGGGAAAATATATGGTTTATGTGGACACAATGGTTCAGGAAAAACAATGTTGTTACGTGCTATTGCGGGATTGATTCAGATAGATCATGGAGAAATCATGATTGATGAGAAAATACTTCATAAGGATATTGATTATCCACCTGAAATGGGATTGATTATTGAGACACCTACTTTCTTTAAATATTATACAGGTATGGAAAACCTTCAGTATCTTGCTGAAATAAGAAATCAGATTTCACAAAATGATATAATAGAAGCACTTAAAAGAGTTGGATTAGATCCTAATGATAGAAAATCAGTTGCAAAGTATTCACTAGGAATGAAGCAAAGATTAGCAATTGCGCAGGCTGTTATGGAAAAGCCTCAACTTATATTGCTTGATGAACCTACAAATACATTAGATCCAGATGCTGTTATTCAATTCAAGAAAATGATGGAAGAAGAAAAAAGACGCAATGCCTGTATTATCATTGCGACTCATAATCATCAAGATATAGATGAATTGTTTGATGAAAAGATATATTTAAATTCTGGCAGAGTAGAAAGAGTTGAAAAAAATGACTAAGAATACAAAATTATATTTCATGAGTCTATTGGTTTTGATAAGTGTAACTGTTGGATATGCATTTGTGACTAAGTATTCTTTCACAGGTGACTACTATCTCAATAAAATTAAGAAGCAGTATAATCTTGATGATTTTATGTATTCTAATATTGAGGACAGTGAGTATTTCAATGAATCTATAAGTACACTGGATGAACTAGAAAAAAGCAGTGATCTGATTGTGAAAGTAAAACCAGACGATGGTAAATTATTTTATAACAGTATAGAAAGACAATTAAAAGTCATCGATATATACAGTGATAAGGATTCCTTGAAAAAAGGAGATACTATCTATATTCAAGAACCGTTTTCTATCTCTTATCTTAAGGGGATGGAAAGTATGAATTCCGAAAAGGGATATGTCTTGATGAATTCTAATCAGGAATATATTTTATTCTTGAAGCATCTCGATAAAGTTGATGGATATAAGTATAATGATAATGAAAACATAACTTATGTGCCTGTGTCTACAAGATTGAGTAAATATTGTAGACAAGAAAGACCACTATTAGTCAATGAATCTAAAATTGAAGACGGTAATTTATATTATAAAGATTTTAAAACATCATCAGCTATTTTTATTAAAACGGATGAATGGAATAGATATAATGCAATTGCATCACAAATCTATGATAAGTACAAATGAAAAAGGGAACCTCAGGTTCCCTTTGATGTTATCTTAATGCTGTACCGAAATGTAGTGCTATATAAGCCAATTCATCTTCATTAAATGATTTATGATAATGTTCCTTAACTACATCATTTAAAATCATTGCACATTTATATTCTGTTTCATTTTCAGTTTTAATCTTGTCAGTTAATACATTATCATGGAGCTGTTCATCATTCTTTAAACGCTGAATTGCAGGATAGAAATGCATTGATAATCCCTGATAGAAATCATCATTCTTCTTTAAATTTAATCCTAAACGGTTATTGATTTCCTGTACGGCTTCTAAAGTAATGCTTTCAGTTTCCTGATCAATAATATCGCATTCACTAAAGAAGTCTAAATCTAATAATGTCATGTTTGATAAATACATCGCACAATAACAAATATCATCTTCAGAAATTTTTACATCATATTTCTTAGATAAATCATAGATGATTAACTGTGAAATCTGATAAGTGTTGGCTTGTTTTAATTGTTCAATCTGAGATGAACTCATTTCGATATAAGATCCAGATAATTCTCTTGTAATTGATAAAGCAAGATGAATAGATAAGTTTTCAATAACTGTATCTGAGATATCCATTTTTGCTTCAGTCACATACTTCTTGATTGTCGCAAAGATTTCTGCTTTGCGTAATTTAAATTTTTCTTCTAATTCCATGACCATTTTTTTCACTACCTCTTTGTGCCCTTATCATATAGGAAAGAAAGCGGTTTGTCTATCTTTATTTTTAGATTTGTACATCAAAAGAGAGTAAATTTCACGAATTTATGAATCCGTTTACATACTTTGCACAAAAAGGTGTATTTCTTGTAAAACTATTTTCTCATAGTGAGATAAATAGTATCATATTCGCATTGTGTACCAAGTCTAAATGGGAATCCCCATGAACCATATCCAGCAGATACAAGAAGATAATGGTTCTTATAATGGGATAAACCATATGAATTCTGATAGTAATAATGAAGGATAATATTTCCTGGGAAAATCTGACCATTATGTGTATGACCAGATAATTGAAGATCGGTGAAATATGTATGCTGATCAAATCTTTCAGGATTATGGTCTAGTGTAATAGTAGGTAAAGAAGTATTCATACCTTTAATGACTTGATTGATATCATAGTGATCTCGAGATGTCTTATCTGTAAAGCCGACAATATTAAAAGTATTGTCTACAGTTTCATAGGTGTTCTTTAGAAAGTGTATGTTGTATTTTTCAAAGACAGTAAAGTCTGTATGTTTACCATAATATTCATGATTACCAGATATCCAGTATGTTCCATAAGTACTCTTCATATTCTTGAATTTTTGTAAAGAACGATTCATTAATGCATCGGGTGTATTTTCATCAAATACATCTCCTGCAAAACATACAAGATCATAATGCTTATTATTCACTGTTTTTACAAGTTTTCTTACCTGTCTCATATAAGTACCAGAACTTAAATGTAGATCACTGACTAAACAGATTTTCAATTGTGATACTGAAGATGTCTTAGGAACAGTGACATGATAGATGACTTCTTTCTTATTATAATGAGAATAGAAGCCAGAGATTGTAAGAGTAATCGCAATCATAGTTGCTACGATATTCCCAAAACGATATGGTCTTCGTTTCACAAATTTAAAGGAGAAGCGATACAGATAAACACATATAAAAAGAATATAAATATACATAGTGAGAAATTGACACACTAGTATGAACATGGTAAAGATATGATTATATGGTTTAAAGTTAAATTTAAGTAATATACCGATTGTAGAAAGAATAGCCATGACAACCACAAATGTCTTGAAAATCAGGTGTTCATGTTTTAATAGCCATATAAAATACAATGCTGGTATAAGAATGAATATGATATATAATGCGATGTTTAGGATTTTAACCATTATGAAAAACCTCCTACATATATTGTATATCTTTTTTTGAGGAATAGTTATGAATATTTACCCTTTCGCTTTTGATGAAATATTTGATATAGATTTGACAGGTAAGTTTGTTGTCACTGGTTTATTTACTTCTATGAGAAGAAGTGATGTAGTTCACTATATTTATAGTCATGGAGGTACTGTATTAAGTGCCCCTACACGTGCTACTGATTATTTAATTGTCGGTGGAGAAAAAAGTAAAACATGGAAGTATGGTCAGTATGGCACTAAGATTAGAAAAGGTTTAGACTTAAGAGAGAAGGATGAAAAGATTTTGATTATCTCAGAAGAAGACTTCATGAGATGCATAGGAGGATAAGACAATGTCTATTGATGTATGTATTAAACAGAAGGGTTTATTTAAAAAGACAATCCCATTGGATGTCATAGTCGGTGATGAATTAGCTTTTGGAATCAATGATGGTATGAGAATGGTGGGTGATGACCAGGAAGGTAATATGATCTTCTATAATCCAAATTCTATCGGAAGAGGTTTTCATATTTCATGGGATGAAGATGAAAAGAATGAATTAAACCTACGCTTACTCAATCCTACTACTACAGATGAAATGCGTTCTTTCTTTAACTGTCTAAGAAGAATTACTAGTTACTGGAAATGCAGCGTTACTATTGATGGTATAGAAGAAGATATAGATGAGTACTTATCACAGGAAGATGATCTTCTTGCTTTCAATCATCGTATTATTAAAGAAGTATCAGAAAAGATTGTGAATGGTGAAACAGATTCTCTTACGTTAATGAGTACAATGTGGCCATTAGTGATTGGTAAGGATGAAGCAGAACAGTTTATTCTTAATCCACATCTATTCTCTTCATGGATGCATGAACTTCAAAGTCATGACTATTATTATGCAAAACCACAATTTTTTAAGACAGATCAGGGTATTAAAGGCATCTATGCATTAACTGAAGACTGCCCTACTTTACTCCCTAATAAACCATGGGTACCTGTAGGGTATCAGAATCCTGAAACAGGTGAAAAGCTAGAATGTAATTATTATGAAATAGCTCTTTATTCTACAACAGAAGAAAGATCATTGGGTACGATTCCTTTTGAACGTATATTTACACTAGGACCAGATTATATCAACTATTATGATGGTAACACTGTACTTGTGAATAATCTCCCATTGGAAGTAATGAAAAGACTGTGATTAAAACACAGTCTGGATTAGAAACATATAAGTTATTGTACCTAGAAGAATAGAAAGTAATGTACTATGTTTCCATTTATGGATACATACTACTACTATAAGTGCTATGAGTTCTGGAATACCATAAGGGGCTTTTAGAACTGATACACTCTTTAAACAATACACCACTAACATCGGTATGATCGCATAAGGAAGTACTTTACCTAAATAGAGAATACTATCCGGTGTACGTTTACTAAATACAATAAATGGAAGAGCACGGATAAGAAGTGTGACTATTGCGGCAGTAAGAATAATAAGTATGGCATGCATTAGAAATCACTCCTTTCTAAGCTCTTTTTTTCTATAAATAATGCGATTGTAATAAGAATCATAGAAGGAATCAGGAACTGATTAGGTCCAAAGAGTAATAAACAGAATATAGAAATAATAAATCCAGTTATGGCAGGAAGATGCTGTTTTGATTTCTCTAGTTGTTCTACTAGGATGATGACAAATAATGCAGTCATCGCAAAATCTATCCCTGTTGTATCAAAAGGAATAATATTCCCGTAATGTGGACCCCGTGTCAAGGACATTAAATAAAAAGGCGCTTAAAAATGATTAG
>NZ_DAWDDM010000072.1:0-8692 GCF_052354645.1 Catenibacterium sp. | reverse complement strand
CTTATATCCTATGAATGCTTTAGTTAATGACCAAAAAGAAAGAATCAGGGATTTATTAAGAGATTATCCACAGATTACATTTGGTTCATTTACAGGGGACACACCATATAAAAGAACAAGTAAAGCATTAGCTGATTTAGGAATATATGATGAAAGTACCATACTTGAAAATGAGTTAATATCAAGAGAAGAAATAAGGAGAAATCCTCCTGATATATTATTTACTAACTATTCTATGCTTGAATATCTATTAATTAGACCAGAAGATTATTCAATTATTAACCCTAATATGATGAAGCAGTGGCAGTTCATGGTACTCGATGAAGCACATACCTATAAGGGATCATTAGGAATGGAATTATCATTCCTAATGAGAAGATTAACGGGGTTAGTAGATAAGAAGCCTCAGTTTATTCTTACAAGTGCGACTTTAGGTGATAAAGACAATGTTGAAGATATTACAAGATTTGCTAGTAATTTGACATCATCTGTATATGAAAGTGATGACGTTATCTTTAGTCAACGTGAATACTTGAATAGGGCAAATATCACTTATAGTATTGATCCGGAGTTATATGTTGAATTATTCAAAAACTTAAAGGATTTGAATGTAGTTAAGAATATCTGTAAAAGATATCAAAGTGTTGATGAGTGTAATGATGTAGAAGAGTGTTTATACCAATTATTGATTCATGATGAGAATGTTTATTTTCTATATGAAATGATTGGACATACAAGTACTTATTCAGAAATTAAGAAAAAGGTTCAAAGTAGACTTGAAATTAACGATAAACAGTTAGTATTGCTTATTCAATTGATTTCATTAGCTAATTACCAGGGAAATACTATATTTGATGCTAAATTTCATATGTTCATAAGTACACCTGATAGAGCTTTTATTACACTTGGAAAAGATAAACAAATTAGATTTGGAAACTATGAAACGATTAATGGCAATAAGGCATTTGAAATAGGTGCATGTAAAAACTGCAATCATATGTATATTGTAGGTAATATCGAAGATGGTTACTTAAAAGCAAATGATTCAGTGGATGTGTATGAAAACTATGAAGAATCAATGAATCGTAAACTAGATTTTTTTGTTTTAGATAATGAAGATGAATATGATAAATTGCAACATTATAAAGTATGCTCAAAATGTGGAAAAATCTTCCTATGTGATGATTTAAATGCAGAGCCTTGTAAGTGTGGAAAGGAATATCTTGTTGATATTTATAAGGTAAATAATGATAAGAGCAGTATGCAAAATAACTTAGCACAGTGTGTTCATTGCGGACACCAGAATACTCATGGTATATTGCGCTCCTTTTATTTAAATAAAGATTCTGCAACTGCAGTATTAGCAGAAATTTATTATGAAGCAATGGGGGAAAGTAAAGCAAACAACGAAAATAAACAACCTGTATTGACTGATTTATTTACATTGAATGAAAGTCATACTAATGAAAAGAACGTAAAACAATTGTTGGCTTTTTCAGATAGTAGACAACAGGCTAGTTTCTTTAGTACGTTCTTTGATTATAATCAAGAAAGATTCTTAAATAGAAGACTTGTTTGGGAAGAATTAAAGAAAGATAAAGAAATACCAGTTAAAACATTAGCTTCAAGATTAATTAGTAAAATAAAAGAGAATGGTTTATTTGAACTGGATGGTACTTCTGCGCAGTCAAAGGCTTGGGTTGCTATATTAAGAGATCTTTTAGTTGTAGACGGACAACATAATTCAGAAGGTATTGGATTATATTATTACAGATATGATTATTCAGATAAAATACCAAGTCTAAGACAGAATGCGACTGCTATTAAACAGTTATTTAATTTAGGGGTAGAAGAATTCATGACTTTGATTGATGTCGCAGTTATGATGTTTAGAAAAAACAGTGCTATTGATTATCAGTTAGCTGAATTATCTACACAAGAGAAAAAAGATGCTTTTCAGTACATTGATCAGGAAAAATTTATAGCTCTAAAGAAGATTGAAGGTGAATCATCATATAGAAGAAAGTTTATTGTAAGTTTTATTCCTTTCAATCAGAAAGTACCTAATACAATTACTTCATATATTATGAAGGTATGTGAATGTTCATTAAGTCAAGCTATTGATTTAGCAGAGAAGTTATTCGCACTTATGATGAATCTAGGACTGTTCAAACAACAGATGTTAGAAAACATGAATGTTTATCAGTTGAGTTTGGAAAATTTTGTAGTAGAGTCTTATACAAGTAAAAAATGGTATGTATGCAGTAAGTGTAAAAAAATCACTATTAATAACATTCATAATAAGTGTATTGATAAAGAATGTAATGGGACTTTAGAAGAATGCGATGTTGATCAAATATTTGCGGATAATTATTATAGAAACCAATACAAGAATAAGGAGATAGAAGGTATATCTATTTCTGAACATACAGCGCAGTTGAGCAGAAATAAAGGAAGAGAAATACAGAAGAAGTTTAAGAATAAAGAACTAAATATATTGAGTTGTTCCACTACCTTTGAAATGGGCGTAGATATTGGTTCATTGGAAAATGTATTCCTAAGAAATGTTCCTCCAACTCCAGCAAACTATGTACAAAGAGCAGGACGTGCTGGGCGAAGCAAGGATGCATCTGCACTAATAGTGACATATTGTACGAATACATCACATGACTATTCTTATTTTGTGAATCCTATAGAAATGATAGAAGGAGTAGTTAATCCTCCACAATTTGATATAAGAAATGAAAAGATAGCTATCAGACATATATTAGCAAGTGCATTTGGTTTCTTCTTCAGAGAGAATCCAGAGTATTCTAAAAATGTAACAAAACTTATTTATGATGATTCTATGAAAGAATTTTTAGACTACTTAAAATCTAAACCAGAAGATTTAGGAAATTACATAGATTCTAAAGTAATTTATTCTGATGGATTTAGTAGATATCGTCATTTTGGATGGTTAGAAGATATCTTGTATGATAAATCTCGTTTGATGTTATTTATAGGAGAGATGATTGATAGAATTGCTTTATATAGAGAAGCAACAGAAAAAGCAAAGGAAGATAATGATTTCAATCTAGCAAAATACTTTATTGGACAGGTTGAACAGATGGAAAAAGAATCTGTCATATCAACACTTTCTAAATACGCAGTTATACCGAAATATGGTTTCCCTGTAGATGTAGTAAGTTTAAATGTTATGGATCAAATTGGTAAGAATAACGAATATAATCTACAAAGAGATCTTTCTTATGCGATTTCAGAATATGCACCCGAATCAGAAGTAAGTGTGGATAAGAAAAAATATGTGTCAAGATACATTAATACACCTAAGAAGAATGCGGGAAGTCTTCCTAGATACTATTATGAAATATGTCCACACTGTGGTCAGATGGTATTATCATTAACGCCTAATGAATCAGTTACATGTGATAATTGTGAGCATGAAGTAGATGTAAGTCATAATTATTTTGTAATTCCTGAATTAGGTTTCTCTACAGATGCAAAAGCAAAGAAATCAAGATCAGTTAGACCGAAGAAGACATATGCTGGTGGTATCAATTATGTAGGTGGTGGTATTAAGGAAGATACTGTCTTTACATATAAAGATAAAGTTAAAATCAGTATGTACAACAATGATAAACTGCTTATTTTAAATGAACATCATTTCTTTTATTGCCCAGAATGTGGTTATACGAAAATAATAGATAGATCTTTTGCACATTCACTTACTGATAAAAGAAGTCATTATAATGCATTAGGATATTCTTGTAGTAACAAAAAACTAGAAAGAGTATCATTAGGACATATTTTTCAGACAGATGTTATCAAGATGGAGATAAATGGGGATTTTAATGAAGCAGAATTGATAACAACTATTTATGCAATATTAACTGGTATGAGCAATGTTTTACAGATTGAACGAAATGACATTAATGGTTTAATTTGTAGGAACCAAACATTTCAATATGAGATGATCTTATATGATAATGTGCCAGGAGGTGCAGGTCATGTTAAGAGACTTGCAAATGAAATGGTATTTAGAAAGGTGCTTTTAGCAGCACTTAACATTGTAAGTCAGGATTGTTGTGATGATGAGACAACATGTAATAAATGTTTAAGAACTTATTATAACCAAAGGTATCATAAGGTTATGAAGAAAAAATATGCAAAAACTGTATTACACTATTTGCTTGATGATTAAGGGAAGTGAACTATTGAAATATGTTTAACATCTTAAAGAAACTTATACAAAGGCTTTTTTCAAGACAGAAAAAAGAAACACATTCTTCGCAGAGTGCATCTAATGGGAAAATCTATGCAAATAAACCAAGTGAGGATTTAGATGAATGTAGTGAAGATGTAACTCTTACAGAAGATAAGAAAGAAGAATTAGAAGAAGAGAGTGAACAGCCATTTATTTCTGTAAAAGAAACAGTTGAGATTAGTTCAGATGAATCTAGTGATAATGTAATTATTGATGTAGAAAGCTTAGAACTAGAAGAAGAGAATGATCAGATTACTGTTCCTACAGAAGATATAGGGACTGTTGAAACAGAAGAAGTAGCTATAACTAGTTCAAATGATTCAGAAGAATCTGGTGAAGATGAAAATGTCAGAGATGATAAGATAGAAGAATTAGAACTAGGGGAAGAAAGTGAACAATCATCTGGTTTTGTTGAAGAAGCGGTTGAGATTAGTTCGGATGTGTCTAGTGATAATGAAATTACTGAGAAAGTAAGCTTAGAACTAGAAGAGGATGATCAGATTACTGTTTCTATAGAAGAAAGTGAAACAGTTGAAACAGAAGAAGTCGCTGTAACTAGCCTAGACGATTCTGGTGAAGATGAAGTTATCGAAGATGATGAGAAAGAAGAATTAGTCCTGGAGGAAGAAAGTGAACAGCCAACTACCTATGTAGAAGAAGCAGTTGAGTCTAGTTTGGAAGAGTTTAGTGATAATGAAGTTATTGAAAAGACTGAATCTGAACAAAAACAAACGGGTATTTCAGCAACTGAAGAAGAAAATATAGAAGTATCTGAAGTTCAAGATGTTACACAATCTTTTGAAGAAGAGGATGAAGATAGCCTAACAATTGAAGAAGCTCTTGAAAGTATGAAGAAAAAGAAAAGAGTTCGTAGAACCAAAACTTTAGAAACCAAAGAGCCAGTTGAACAAGTTGTTGTCGATACTTCAAATTTAGATATGAAGTATCAAAATATTGCTGTTGATATCAATGATTTTGATACAATGATGAATCAATTAGTTGGTAAGCTTTCAGCTGATAAACTTATTGGATTAGATTTACTACAGATAGCTGGTAATGATGAACTAAAGAAAAAGATTCATGCAAGGGCTATTGGACATTTGAAAGTTAATTATAATAAATCTTCTGTTGTGTTATATGAAGGGATAAATGAGATTGTTGTTTCATTAGTTATTATTGCATTAGATCATTATGATGGCAGTTTATGGGATCATGTTCAAGATGAATATAATAATTTATATGTAGGTAGAAGTGAGCAGAGAGTGAATGCTCTTATAAGAAAAATTCTTGCACAATCTTCTAATGAACCAAACAATAGATATATCAATTACGTTATTCGTCAAACTATTACTCCATCATACTTTGTACCTGATTTCATCACGTTTGCCTTTGATATCTATAAGGACACATTTAAATATGAATTGATTGATAATTCTAATATCCTCAATGAAGTTCTTGCAAACGTATTTATTGATATAAGTAGTAAATATGAGAGTAAGAATAATCAGTTTAAATCTAAAGCTAAATCATATAAACTCATTAAAACAATCAGAGATATTATCGATAATATCGATTGGTTTAGTGAACTTATAGAATATACAAAGATTATCTTGAAGTATCTTGATACTTATTACTGGAATGAGTCAAAGGAAAATTTACCATATTTTGACTACTTTGAACCATTTTTTAAAGATTGGATTTCAAAGAATAAAATATTCTTTGAAGCAAAAGAAAGAAGTAGTCATGAAAAAGTGCAATGGAATGCTACGTATTCTTTAAAGGGAATAAATGTGTTATTACATATTCCTGATCACTTGATTAGTAGAGAGTATCCTGCTAGTTCTATTAGGATTGTAGTAAGTCATGGAAGTGAAGTTGTTAAAGTTATTGATAGACCAACTATTACAGAAGTAGTAGGAAGTAATTTGATTGTAGGGAATGATGTGGTGTTAGAAAATCCAATCGGTAAAGTCAATTACAAGATTTTTTCAAATAGTGATGTTATTTTTGACTCTAAGAAAACTCTGTATCGTGAATTCTTGTTCTTCTCTGAAAATCATAATGAGATTAAACAAGGAAGTAAGTATGTAGGTAATATAGATGTGGTAGGTACAGAGATTAAAGCAATTAAAAATATTGAAGTTTATTATACAAACCAATTTTATTCAATAGGTAATTTAGTGTTGAATGAACATGAGTCTATTATGATGGATGATAGAGCTGTTTATACCTCTTATAGTGATGACAAAATGCTTGTAGGTACTAAATCTACAAAAGCGTATATTAGTGAATCAATTCATCATCTTGACATCTATACGGAAGTATTAGGATTAATATTCACATGTCCAAAGATGGATGATAAGAGAATACAGTTACAAGTAAATAATAGTAGATATCTCATGACAGATTTAAGTGAAAGAGGTATTGGGGATTATACAATCTGTGAAATGAGTTTAGATGGTTATACAGTACAGGGATTTAACTATATTGCAGTCAAAGAACTGAATACTGATTCTACTCTCTTTAAGCAGAGTTACTTCTATTGTCCAGAATATACACATAAGTGTAAGCTGCATAATGATGAGATAGTTCTAAATATCAATTGTAATCTTGTTGAAGGAAAAGAATACATAGCAGATACTAAAAAGGATAATATGTTTGAGTTACCATTTACGTCTCAATATTTTGAAAGTGAATTATATTTAGTACCTAAAGTAGATATTCCTGTTTATAGAATAGAAGATGGTGTATGGAAACCATTCAGAGAAGAAATATCTATTAAAGATATTACTACATACTCTAAGATATGGATTGATGGAATAGATTTCTCTCAAGTTAAAGTTAGTTTACCTAATAAATTTGTTACTGATAAGTTGGCAGTTAATTATAGAGATAATAAGGCATATCTTCCATGTGCAATGATTAAGGGATTAGAATCAAATGGGTATGCAAAATGTTCCATTAATTTTTATAAAGATTCATTAAGTGTTGATTCTCTTAATGTTTACTACAGAGCTGTTGTAGATTATAAATCAATGTATATGAGATATGAAAATGATGATAGTGTTTCTATTTCATTTGATTACTTTGGAAAAGATGATATTACAGTGAAACTCTTCAAGGGAGAAAAATGTGTTTGTGATGTAACTACAACTGATAAACCAGTTCATATCAAGGTGCCAAATATTGAAAAATTTACTGCTTATAAAATACAGATACTAGGAGGCACAAATGATATCTTTAGTATGAATGCGAATCAGTATAACATGTATAGAAAAGAGAATATATTCTTCTATGATGCGAATGATATTGTAGGTCATACTTTCAAGATTGATCAAGGCAGAGGAGAAGTTTATGATCAAGATAATGATGAATGGTATGACAAGAAGCTATCTTTTAAACATACAACAGTTCATGTTGATTCAATGATTGAAGAAGATCTTTATAAGGTTACTGTAAATCACTTTGATCAGAAAAGAAGACATAAAAAGAATCTTCAATTACTTCTTACTTCTGAGATAGTAGATGGAAAGTTCTGGTGTGATATTAGTAGTGAAGGTGATTTATTGCTTTATGATAATATAGCAAAGTCGATTGTATTTATTGAGAATAAGAGTACTAGAAAAAATCTGGATATTCAAGAGTATAGGATTTCTTATGTAGAGTAATGGGAGAACGGTGTTTCCGTTCTCTTTTACTGCTTTTTATGATAGTTAATTAACAGTAGATCTTTATGGAAATCATAACTTGAGATATAATTAAGTATAGTTTACTAAATAAGAGCAGTTATGATTATGGAGGTGTACTTTATGGCAAGTGAAGTACTTTTGAATGAATTAAGAAGTATTGAGGAAGAATTAGAAAAAAGCAATAAAAAGGTGACAGATGAAAATGCATTTGAGTATTTAGCAATGCAATTTTTCTGTTATAAGATTAAGAATATAGAGCCAAAGTTATATGATATCGAAAGTTCGATTACAAATGGTCCAAATGATGGTGGTATTGATTTTGTATATTATGATGATGAAGAGTCTAAGGTTGTGTTAGGACAATGCAAATATACAGAAAACATGAAATTAAATGATATCATATCTGAATTAAATAAAATGAGTAGTACTGTTGAAAACTTTAAAATTGCTAATACAGGTATATATAATAAACAACTGAAAACTAATCTGCAAAATGCATTGGATAGATTACCTGACGAAAGTGAAGGAAATGTTGAGTTTTGTATCTTTACTACATCAGATATAAATCAAGATGATATCGCTAAAAAGCTAAATGAAGAACATAATCAATATTCAAAAGATATGGTGTCAGTTTATGGAGTAAGTGAAATCTATTCACAGATTAAAGAATTAATTGAAAAAGCTAAAACTGTAAATGAGTATAAGATAGAAATTGATTCCCCTAATAATGTATTGC
>NZ_DAWDDM010000071.1:0-8702 GCF_052354645.1 Catenibacterium sp. | reverse complement strand
TATCTGTTTCAGCTGCGATTATTTGAATTTTAGCTGTAATAGTCATCTGTTCCATGGATGTACTCCTTTCATAGATATTTCACTATATATTATATTTAATTTATAGCGAAATATCTATATTTTGAGGTGAACTATGAATGATAGATACAATCGTCATAAGAGACAAAATACAGCCTTAAAGTACATATAGGCCTTGTAACCAAATACCACAAACAACTACTAAAAGGCTCTATTGCTGATGATGTTAAACAAGAGATTCTCCATATAGCTAATACTTACGCCACGAAATTATTGTGATAGAAACTGACAAAGACCGTATGCATTTCTTATTAAGTTACGATACAGCAGATCAAGTTTGCGATATTGTAAAAATTGTAAAGCAGGAAACAATATACCACTTATGGCAAAAGTATAGTTCGGTCTTATCAAGACAGTATTGGAAGGAAAAAACATTTTGTTCAGATGTTATTTTGCTTGTAGCATTGGAGAAGTGTCATCAGCAACTATACAAAAATATATTGAAAGTCAGGGATAATAGATAACGATTTACGAGGCTCCTCCCACCGCCTAAAGGCAGTGGGAGGAGCCTATGACAAACGAATGGATTTATTTATGAAAGAGTTTGGTAAGAAAGCTTATGTAAATACTGTTTATATCAATTTTGAGAATAATTCAATTATGTCTGACTTATTCTCTTATGATTTGGATGTTCATCGTTTGGTTAAGGGAATAGAAGTCTATACTAATCAAATAATAGATCCGGATAACACTCTTCTTATATTTGATAAATTACAGGAAGTACCTAGATCCTTAACTTCTTTAAAATATTTCAATGAAAATGCACCTGAATATCATATTGTATGCGCCTGTTCATTCATGGGTATTGATTTACATCAATGGACATCATTTCCAGTAGGTAAAGTGGATCTTATGAACCTCTATCCACTTAGCTATAAGGAATTCTTATTAGCAACTAAACAAAGTGATGCTTTGAAGGACTATTATTTTGTAGGGGGGTATGCCAGAAGCTGTACAACATTTTGTGAGTCATCATAGTTATGATGAAGTACGCAATATACAGAAGAGAATTCTATTAGATTATGAACATGATTTTACATGTCCAAAAATAAGTAAAGTATGGAATAGTATTCCAATACAGATTTCTAATAATACATATGAAGGGAAACGTGGTAAAGGTTTTGATGTGGCTGTTATGTGGTTAGCTGATTGTGGATTGATATACATAGTGAATCGTGTGAGACAGGTAAAAGCACCCTTGAAAATACATGAGGATTTCAATACATTTCAATTATATCTATTAGATATAGGATTATTAGGATGTATAGCAAAACTTGATGAGCATACACTAAGTAAACAATATATATGTCAGCAGCTTATGGCAACAGAACATGTGAGTATATATTGTACAGATGATACAGATTTCTTGATAGAGAAAGAAGATGGCATTATTCCTATAAGTGCGCAAAAGACACTATAAAGGAATGGATCTTCTCCTGTATTTATAAATAAAAGCATCGATCAACTCGTGATCGATGCTTACGTGATCAAATATCCAGTTTTATATGAATATCAGTGATATTTTGTTTACCATATACAATACGTAGGATTAAGATTATATTTTCTGCAGTATTCGGAAGATAGTACATGATATAATTTCCAATCAATTTCTTTCTCAAATTATCTAACTGTAAAAATTCATTGTCTACAAGAGAACCACTTTCAGGAAAAGCTCTTGCTTCGTCAATATTATCCTTTAACTTGTCTACGAAATCAGATGCTGCCTGTAGATTTGCAAGTTCAATTGCTATATACGAGACAATTCCATCTAAATCAGATTCTGCTCTTTTGGTCAGTCGATATCCAAATTTAGATGCCATACTTGCTCCTTATATTAGAAATTGCAGTGTCTCCTTCTACTGTGTTTCCAGATTTCACATCTTTCAAACCATCCAATATTGTTGTTGCTTCATCCATCTTTCTCATAGTTTTTTCATAATAATCAATGTCCATAACAACCAATCTGCCGTATCCATTCTTGGTTACGAATACAGGACCGTTTTCTTCTGCACAGCGACGTTCTACTTCAACCGTATTTTTTAAATCACGCATCGGAATAATCTGCATAGAATCAGCTCCTTTCTTGTGGCTAAATTATAGCCTATATTTAGTCACACTACAAGTGGTCGTGAATTATTACGATAAAAAAACGACACAATCAAGTGTCGTTTTAATGTTAGTTCATAGTTTTCTGTAACTTCTTGGCTACTAGTACTAATACAATCGCAAGTGATGCAAGAATATATGAAGCAATATAACCCATTACATAAGATCAAGTTGCATAGAAGAAGCTTGCTGAAATCTTAGGACCTACAAAAGCACTGATATCATAACCAATAAAATTAAACCATAGTTTCTGTTATAGAACTTAGAACCAAAGATAATCTTAACCATAGTCGCAAATATGACTAGTAATCTACCAAATGAGAATCCTACTAAGGCGATACATAAATGAAAAAAACAATCTAGAGTTAGATGGTGACATCTTTACTCAGATTGTTTCTATGTGGAAACCAGAAGAAGAATACTTCAACTGGCATAATTTATGGATTCCAATTAAATAGAAGAGTCCTTTTTTGGTTTTACTTTATTATCTATTCTATTTCCATTTTCATCTAGTTTATAGAGGTTATTGTATGTGACTTCTATATGTTTCTGATAGAGTCCGATATTAATGATTCTAGAGAACACAGCATAGATCAAAGCAGTAAGTGGTACACCGATAAGTACACCAACAACACCCCATAGATTACCAAATATAGTAATACCTAGTAAGACAAATAAACCACCTATACCTACAGATTTACCTACAATCTTAGGATATACCACATTTCCTTCAAACTGCTGTAAGCAAAGATAAATAATCGCAAAAGCTAACATGCTCTTACTCTGTGCTGCAGCCACTAAGATGAGTCCTGCAAAGAAGGTAATGAAGTTACCAAACATCGGTACAAAGCTAAATAAGAAAGCCATAATCGCAATTAATTCAGGGAAAGGCATTCTAAATAAACGCATCGCAATATAGACTTCTAACATAAAACATGTTGCTTCTAACATCTGTCCTGTCACAAAACTATTAAAGTAATGATTGGCTTCACTCATGATATCAAAAGCGACACCTGCACGTTTATGACCTAATATATATGCAATGAGTTTTCTACCTTGTTCAAGATGTTTCTCTTTATTTGCAAGAAGATAGAGAGCCATAAAGAATGAAGTGATAGCAGTAATGAATGAACCACCAATATTTGATACAAATTCTGTTGTTTTAAAATGAGGATTACCTAGGAAATTACCTGCAGTCGCAAGAATTGTACTTAAATCAATAGAGGCAAACCATTTCTGTACTTCATCTACTGTGACTGAATAATCAATATTAAATTTTGTACATATAGAAGTAATATAGACAGCAAGTCTTTTTGCATAATTATCTAAGTTAGAGAATAAGAGTGAGAAGCTTTCTCCGATTCTAGGAATAATGAATGAGAAGAACATCACTAATATTAATAGTAAACATATAATAGTGATAGCCATCGCAATACCACGAGTTCCCTCTACTAAGAATTGAGGAAGCTTTAGGTTAGGTTTTTTCTTCGTTAATTGTTCTCTTGCTTTCACAAGTAACTTCTCTACTAATTTCATTGGGATATTGATTACAAATGCGATTACTATCGCAATATAGAAGGGTCTTGCAAGCCCTAATGCATTAAGGAAGAAGTCCCATACTGATTCTAAATTAAAAAGAATAAAAGCTAAGATAATACCGTATGTAATATATTGGAAAATCTTGTCCTCTGGAAAATTGAAATTTTTGTTATCCATAATAATCACCTAAGGAAATAGTACCACAAAATAAGGTGTATTGTTACTAGAAATTAAATAAGAAAAGGTTGAGGAATAGAAGAAATTTGCTATAATGACACACGTGAAAGGAGAATATAAATGAACACTATTATTATTAATAAAATCATGATGCATATGCTTGATTTTGAGCATCGTAAGATATATTTAAGTGAAGATTTCTGCGAATTAAATGATACAACTCAGGAATATTATCATAAAAAAGTAGAAAAAGCTTTATACAGTCCAGCTATTAAAGAACTTGTTGTGCCTTCACTTCATGAATTATTACTTCGTGCTGATAAGATGCTAGAAGATGATGAAGAATTCAAGAAACAGGCAAAAGAAATTAGTGAAAAGTTCTTTGCGTTAGGTTCAGTGATTGAAGAAATGCCTAATAGTAATATTTTATATGTGGATTGTTATCGTGATGGTGTACATATGATTGCCGCTTTAAAGCTTAATTATAAATATAATTCTGTATCTCTTGTAGAAGAGGAAAATGTCCGTATTACAAGAAGACAGGTTCTTCCTCAGATTGGTACAGCTGTTGATGAAGCGATTATTATAGATACAGATCATAAGAAGATATCTCTTATTGAAAAGAAGTATCTCATTGATGGCAAGATGGATACTTACCTTAATAGTCAATGGATTAAGGGAGAAGAAAAACTCACTGATCGTCAGAAGATTTCTACTATGAAGAAAGTAGTGAATAAGATTGATGATATTTATCATGTAAATGATAAAGAAGCACTTCCACTTGTAAAACAGGAAATATTAGAAAGAACACAGATGGGTGAACTTGTTAAACCAATAGAAGTAGTTCGTAAGGTCATGGAAAGAGATTATCAGGCTCAGGAAGAATCAGAAACAATGTTGAAGGATCTTGGGATTGGTGAGGATGATACAATTTCTTTAAATGCATTAGGACGTTCTGTAGAGGTTGTTAAGATTACTCTTGATGAGGATATTCAAATAACTATGCCAGTAGATGAATATGTGAATGGATCTACTTTTGAAAAGAAAGAAAACCCTGATGGAACAGTTTCTATCGTATTAAATAACATTCAGGATATCACAATCAAGTAACCGTTTACATTTTTTTGCCTATATTGTCTGAAATGAATGAATTTTGGTCATATTTATTGTATAATAAAGTTTATGAAGGGAGACATATAGGTATGTTAGATAATTTCTTGATAAAATTGTTTTTTGAAGGAAAGTGTTTAGAAGCATATAAGGTATTCGGTGCTCATCCGGATAAAAAGGGCGTTCGTTTTACAGTATATGCACCACATGCAAGAAGTGTTCAGGTTGTAGGTAATTTTAATGACTGGGATGGAACACAGCATTATATGGAGAGATATAATGATGGAGGCGTGTGGACTCTCTATATTGAAGGGCTAAAGCAGTATGACCTTTATAAATATAGAATTGAAACACCTTCTGGAGCTATTGTTGATCGTGCAGATCCATATGCCTTTTTCAGTGAAATTAGACCAGGTACAGCATCTAAGGTATATAACCTAGATGGTTATCGCTGGCATGATTCTAGATGGATGAAGTCACGTTCTAATAACTATGATCGTAACATGAATATCTATGAAGCGAATCTTGGTTCTTGGAAGATGAAAAAGGAATTTACAGATACATCTGATGGAGAATTCTATTCATATGAAGAAATGATTGATGAAATCATTCCTTATGTAAAGAAGATGGGCTATACACATATTGAAGTAATG
The DNA here is from genome assembly GCF_052354645.1 of Catenibacterium sp. Classification (NCBI taxonomy): domain Bacteria; kingdom Bacillati; phylum Bacillota; class Erysipelotrichia; order Erysipelotrichales; family Coprobacillaceae; genus Catenibacterium; species Catenibacterium sp. Next base: position 3,039 of record NZ_DAWDDM010000071.1, on the reverse strand, counting down.
CCTTTAAATGAGTTCCCATTTGATGGCTCTTGGGGATATCAGGCAACAGGTTATTTTAGTGCGACAAGTCGTTATGGACATCCAAAACAGTTAAAGGATTTCATTAATGCGTGTCATAAAGAAGGTATAGGGGTTATTATGGACTTCGTACCTGCTCATTTTGTTAAAGATGGACATGGTCTTTATCAGTTTGATGGAGGCTGGGTTTATGAATATGCAGATGTGAATAACCGTTATTCTGAATGGGATTCAGTATATTTTGATGTGACAAAAGATACTGTACGTTCATTCTTAAAGAGTGCTGTTCATTTCTGGGCAGAAGAATTCCATATTGATGGTATTCGTTTTGATGCTGTCAGCAACCTTATTTACTGGAAAGGTAATAAAGACTTTGGTACAAACAATGGGGCTTTAGAGTTCTTAAAGACTATGAATGAACAGATTCATGAAAGATATCCTGCATTAATGACTATTGCAGAAGACTCAACTGATTTCCCATATGTAACTAAACCAGTTAAGGATGGCGGTTTAGGATTTGATTATAAGTGGGATATGGGCTGGATGAATGATACATTGAAGTATTTCAAAGAAGATCCAGTTTATCGTCAATATGATCATAATTTATTAACTTTCTCAATGATGTATTTCTATTCAGAAAGATTTATTTTGCCATTCTCACATGATGAAGTGGTTCATGGTAAAGCAACTATTTTAAATAAGATGTGGGGACTTGATGGAGACAAGTTCGCACAGGCAAAAGCTTTATATACATATATGATGACTCATCCTGGTAAGAAGCTTAATTTCATGGGTAATGAATTAGGTGAATACAAGGAATGGGATGAAAGAAAAGCATTGGCTTGGAATATCTTAGAATATCCACAGCATGATTCTTTCCATCATTTTATGCAGGATTTAAATAAGATGGTTGAAGAACATTCAGCTCTTTATAGTATGGATTATGATCCAGAAGGATTTAAATGGCTGGTTGTAGATGATCATAATCAGAGTGTATTCTCATATGCTCGATTTGATAAGAAAGGCAACTGTTTAGTTATAGTAGCTAACTTTATTGGTAATAGTCATGATAATTATGCTGTACCAGTACCGTTTGCTGGAAGCTATAAAGAAATCTTGAATACAGATAAAGATAGTTATAACGGTTCAAATTACACAAATACACGTGCTTTAAGATCAAAGAAAGGTACTTGTCTCAATGAAGCACAGAGTATTCATGTAAAATTAGCGCCATTTAGCGCGGTGGTATTTGAATATCATAAGCCAGCTAAAAAAGTGTCTTCTCCAAAGAAGACAAAGAAAAGTGTTGTAAAGGAAGGAAAGTAGTAAATGTTTAATACAAAAGAAGAATTTAAATATGAATTTTCTAAGCGAATCATTGAATCATATGGTCGTACAGTAGAAGAAGCACATTTAACAGAAAAGTTCATGGTTCTTGAAACTATGGTTCGTGACTATGCATCTGTTAACTGGGCTATGACAAAGATGGCAGTTCAGGCTAAGCAGCAGAAACAGGTTCACTATTTCTCAATGGAATTCTTAGTTGGTCGTCTATTAGTCAACAATATGATGAACTTAGGTATCTATGAAACTGCAAAGGAAGGTCTCGCAGATTATGGTATTAATATCCATGATCTAGAAGAATTAGAATCAGATGCTGGTTTAGGTAATGGTGGTTTAGGTCGTCTTGCTGCCTGCTTCATGGATTCTTTAGCTTCTTTATCTTATCCAGCTTTCGGTAATACTATTCGTTATGATTATGGTTTCTTTAAACAGAAGATTGAAAATGGATACCAGGTAGAAGTACCAGACCAGTGGTTACGTTTAGGTAATATGTGGGAAGTAAGAAAACCTAAGCATGCAACAGAAGTTAAATTCTGGGGTAAAGTAATCTGGGATGATGCAACTGGTGGATGGAAGCATGTAGATTATGAAGCAGTACGTGCTGTACCTTATGATATGCCAATTGTTGGTAATGATACTAAGGTGACTAATACATTAAGATTATGGAAAGCTGAACCTAGTGAAAACATTCCTACAAATAAAGATTTCCGTCAGTATGCTCAGGAAGTCAATGATATTTGTCAGACATTATATCCTGATGATTCTACACATGCTGGTAGAGTATTACGTTTAAAACAGCAGTATTTCTTTGTATGTGCTGGTTTAAATTCTATTATTCGTGCACATTTAAGAGTATATCCTGATTTAACTAACTTCCATGAAAAGAATGTTATTCAGTTAAATGATACACATCCAGTATTAGTTATTCCTGAATTAATGCGTGTATTTATTGATGATTACAACATGGAATGGGATGATGCATGGAATATCGTATGTAAGACTTGCGCATATACAAACCATACAATCTTAGCTGAAGCATTAGAAAAATGGCCTGTTGATATGATGAGAGACTTATTGCCAAGAGTTTATCAGATCATCGAAGAAATCAATAGACGTTTCATTGGTTTCGTAAAACAGCAGACTGAAAATGATAACGAACTATTACAGAGAGTTATGATTATTAAAGATGGTCAGGTACATATGGCTAGACTTGCGATTGCTGGTTCATTTAGTGTCAATGGTGTAGCACAGCTTCACTCTGATATCTTAAAAGAAAGAGAAATGAAGGATTTCGATACTTTATATCCTAACAAGTTCAACAATAAAACGAATGGTGTCACTCATAGAAGATGGCTTGCATATTGTAACCCACAGCTAACTTCATTAATTAATGAATCAATTGGTGATAGCTGGATGCATAGACCAGATGATTTAGAAAAGTTGGCTCCTTATGTAACTGATTCAATTACTCAGAGTAAGTTCTATAATGTAAAACAGCAGAGAAAACAGATTCTTGCAGATTATATTAAGGAACATAATGGTATTGATGTAGATGTGAACTCTATCTTTGATATTCAGGTTAAGAGATTACATGCAGACAAGAAACCGTGATTAAATGTCATGCATATTATCTATTTATATCAGATAATGAAAGAAGATAGAAGCTTAAGAATTTAT
>NZ_DAWDDM010000070.1:0-8717 GCF_052354645.1 Catenibacterium sp. | reverse complement strand
CATATAATACCGTAATAAAACAGAGAAATCAACCCTTTTTTACACTTTTTTTAGGTTTTTTTAATAAATTTTTCATTGGTTTATTCAATGCTTTTTGAATAATGAATGTAAGCGCAATCATTTAGAAAATGATATATAAATAGTTGATTTTCTTTTTAAAAGGTCATTTTTTTACATATCTGAATCTATCTCAAATAAGATTGTATACAATGATATAGTGCTCAGGATATAAGAAAACACACCTATGAAGGTGTGTTCTATACTTTATGCCTTTTAATTTTCTTTATAGCCTTACCAACAGTATATCCTGTACATAAGATAATAACCGCAATACAGATTGCGACAATATACTCATTGATCTTAATTGCATCACCATTGAGCTTAGCACCATCAAGTGCATCAGAAATACGATGTCCTCGCACAACTAAACGATGTGTATTGATTCCATAGGGTGTACATGTAAATAATGTACATAAATCTTTTCCTTCTTCTATTTCAAATAAACTATAGTCATCCGGTTCTATAGTTGCGATATGGTCTACTTTATATGTTAATACACGGTCATAGACATGAAGATAGAAGATATCCCCTTTTACTAGTTCATCTAGTTCTGTAAAGAGTTTGGCACTTGGAAGACCTCTATGGCTAGATAAGACACAATGTGTGGATTTGCCTCCAACAGGTAAGCTAGACCCTTCTAGATGTCCTACACCTACCTGTAGGACAGAATCATTCACTGTATGATGAATAGAGAGTTTACAGCTAATCTTCGGAATAACAATATAACCCATCATTCCTAAACCATCCGCATCCAATAAGCTATTGTATGTAGCTGATTGTTCCTCTGTAGGAGTAAAACGTGCATCATTTAATACCAAGGTCTTATTGTAAGCAACAGCCGCATCTATTGCTGCCTGTTTTTGTTTTTGTGTCATCTTCTTCATTTTATCAGAATAGTTTGCAACTACTTTAGACTGATATAATGAATTCCAACACTCACTTACTGTTGGATAAAGTAATAAGGAGAGTCCTGTAATAAAAATGAGTACTGCGATAATTGTAGATATATGTTTTCTCATTTTTACAATCTCTCCTTTAATAACTAATAGGGAATGAAGATCATTCCCTAAATAATATATTTATATAATTAGTTAGTTCCTTCTTTTCTCTTAGAGAATAATACTATACCAGAAGCTAAAACTAAAATAGAACCTACAACATAGATTAATGTTGTACCCATACCACCGGTACTAGGTAATAATGATCCTTTGTTGTTCTGAACTTCTACTTGTGTAACTACTTCATCCTTCACCTTGATGATAGGCTGACCAGTTTTATCATCACCCTCAACGACAATCTTAATAGGTTCTTTTAATAAGTTATATCCATCAGGCGCTTTTGTTTCCTTAAGGTAATATGTGCCTGATTTTAAACCTTGAATTTTGATCATACCATCTGTTGATGATTCTAATTGAACGATTCCACTTGTTGAATTATAACGATAATTACTTTCTCCTCTGGTGAATTTTAAAGCATTTGTTTCAGTGGGAATCTGTTCTGTTGCTAGAATGAACTTTGCACCTGCAAGAGCTACTTTATTTCCAGCGTTTTTAGTGTATTTGAATACTGGAATGCCCCATGTATAAGTATTTGTTTCAGATTCATCAGTTGTTGAATGATCACCATATGTCAAATGTGCCTTATTGGGCATTGCAGTGTTAATTGGTGCATCATCTTTTACTTGAGCTCCATACGTAAAAGTGATTTCATTTAAACTTCCTGAATCAATATCTTTTCTGTACTTCTCATAAAATTGATTAGTAAATTCAACTTCAAAGTACATCCATGTGTAGTATTCGTTTTTACAACAAAATCCTGTGTTTGATTTAAACCTGGATTGTCTTTCTTAGGATTTTCTTCATCCCTTAACATTGCATGAGCATCTTGAACACCAAGAAATTGTAAATGTCTATCCATTACATCATGTAAAACATAATTCTTCGCATTAGGCTTTACGAAGATAGTTACTTTAAAAGCTACAACATCTCCGATATTTACAGAATTCTTTTTACCATCATCAGTTACATTTCCACTTACATCAGTGCCACGAACAATCTCTTTGTTGATTGTTGGTGCATCATGTTTATCTTTAATAGTAGCATTTGGATTTGTAGTACCAAGGCTGCAAGCCGTACCAACACTTGATTCTACCAAATAATAACCTAAAGATAAACCCTTAAATGTAACTGTAATATCAGTATCTTTGCCCTCTGAAGCTGTTGCAGTAGCTGTGGCATCTATCTTATTTTTCTTTGCATAATCCATTGCTTTAAATGCAAATTCACGTCTTCCTGTCTCATTGTTTTTATCTGATTTAAAAGTAACATAGTAATCGTTATTTATATCTAAATAATCAGTAGCACTATTAACAAATCCATCCCACTTATCACCAGTTTTCACATATGAATAAGCCCCTATACTATCATTATAACTTTCAAGTGATAAGATTTTATAAACTTTATATGTTTCTCCTGCTTTCGCATTTGTTACTGTAATAGTACCTGTTGTTGGTTTTGCTGGTACTTTTGCAGGTTTTTCTACTGCATTAACACCAGTAGCCATTGAAATGATCATCACAAAAGTGCAGACAATGGCTAAAATTCTCTTCATTAATTTCATTTCCCTATCTCCTCTTCTTTTTCCTTAACGCGATTTTTATATATGATCAACAGAACTATAAAACTAGCAACTACCATTACTAGTCCTAATTGTCTGTAAACCAGGGTTAATCTGCTACCTGCAGAAGGCAGCATCTTTGTACGGAGACTATTAGTCACTATGACTTCATCTCCTGCTACTGCCTTATTTGTAGAATTACCCTTTACTTTATAATCTACAACATATGGCAGTTTATTCACTTTTACTTCTTGAGAAGTATCAGTGATTGGATTGCCTTCATCATCTAATTCAAATACATAATATGTATTTTTTAAATTAAGATTGATGAATTTTGTGGTCTTCTCTTCTGTTTCACCTGTACTATAAGTAATTGTTTTTACTTGTAGTGGTGAACCAGTCCCTTCTGAATTGTCATATAGTCCAAATGTATATGTTCCACTCACTGGTTTATGAGAAGTACCCGCTGCATTATTAATAAATGCTTTCTTAACTACTATACCTTTCTGAGAGTTATAAATAGTTAAGTTAAAATCTGTAGATGAGTATGCGACTTTGTATTTCTTATTTGATTGTTTTTCAAAATAAGCAATACATTGTTTTACATAGTCTGTATAATCATCTCTATTCTCTTTATCTACGCAGATAATATAGTAAGAACTATCGTCCTTCATATATCCATCCGGTGTATTTCTTTCTTTTACTTCATAGATTGTATTGTATGAAGTTATAAATGGCGCTTTTACAGTAAATACTCCATTTTCTGTTTGACCACTTGTTGTCTTTTGAGTACGTTGAATAGTATCTCCTTTTAATTGACATTCATATATATCAAATGTGACCCCACTCATTGAATTCGCATTATTCTGATCAATCTTCTTAATGGAAAGTTCAGGGTTTTCTGTACTTGTAGTACTTCCACCTGCATTTAAATTGTATTTAAAGTCAGGTATGACATCATTTTTACCACCATCACTACCATATGACTTCCAATAGACCTTATTAGATACTGTGGATGTTGTATCTGGTGGAATGTTGATGGTGACTGTATAAGTAATAATGATTTTCTTTTCATTAGGAATTGAGATTTCTAAAGTATTTGTTTCTGGATTAAATGCTTTTTCTATTTGTACAGAATTTCCTGCATCATCCTTAGCCTCAATACTTGTGATATCTAATTCTAAGTTATCTCCTAACTCATCCACTAATGTCAGCTTATTACCATCATTAGATGGTAACTTCTGAGAGAGTGTATTGGCAGTAATTGTATACTTGATTGTTTGTCCATTAAATGTTTCAGGATGGCTTTTATCTAGGCTGTTCTTCTCAAGTGCTGCAGTAGAACTTGAAGTTGCAAGTTGTTCTTCTCCATCTTCATCTTGAAGTGTGACATGATTCGCAAAGGTTTTAGATTGTCCACCTAGCAAGACTTTAGAATCAGTTACACGACAGACAACCTGTACATCGATAGAACAATCATCTCTTGTATGTTTATTCTCAAATTCACCTAGTTTAATAAGAGCTTTATTTGTAGTCTTATTATAGTAATAGGTTGTACTTTGACTTTGTCCGTTGTCATTCGTTGCTGTATTGGAATACGGCTTCCAATCACTATCTAAATCATTCATTGTCTTGGACACAACAGAGCTTGCTTGATTACCATGCCACTTGATACGTATATAACCAAGCTCCATGCCTTCTGGAATATCTTCTAATACACGGTAGTCTCCTTTTAAGTCACCTGCATAATTGACTTTAAAGACCCAAGAGGCATATATACCATTACCTGTTGTCTGGTTTAGTATATTTGTCGCAATTTTACTAGTACTGTCATCAGTACCAGATTTAAGTATTTTAGCTTCTTTTCCATCATAACTAAATGTAAAATTGAACTCCTTCAACAAATCTCCTCCACCATGAAGAGATTGAGTCGCATCATTTCGTTTATTAAATGAAGTATCTGTCGTATCTTTTAATAACACTTCATTCTTGTAATCAAATGTTGTACGATTGACTGTTGGAATCTTGGAAGGTTCTGTTTTCACAATAATATAGATATTTTCTTGATTTTCTAAGTTGAAAGTTTGTTTTGCAGTAAGTGTTAATTCACTCTTGTTGTTTCCACTAAAGTTCTTACTGTTTGTATATTCCTGATCAAATAGTTCTCTTTTATCTTTTAAGCCTTTATTTGAGTCTAAGAACTCTTGATAGTTCTTACATGCAACTACCTGTGTTGCAAGCTTTCCTTGATAGATACCTACAACAGAATCAGAATGCAAATAAGAATCAGTGATGTTGTTTTCTTTTACTACTGCATCTCTAATTTGAGTTCCTTCTCTAATAGCTGATCCATTGACTTCAATAACCCAATAGAATGCACCATTTTCCCAAGTAGTCGCATTTTCTACTGGTCTTTCATAATACCAGGCACTCTTATTTACATTCAGGTTATAGAAACCATTGACCTGTGTTGTTTGAGAGGCTGATTTATTATTGAATTTAAAGGTTTGATCACCTTTTACTACATCTCCATTTAATGTGAATGTATTAGTCACTTTAATCTGACCAATTTCACTTAAATCTTTCGTTTGTGCATAGTATTCAAAGCGATAACCATAACTGTTTGACCAGCCAAGCTCAGAGAGCATTAATTCAAATGATTTCTGTTTGTCTATCTTCACCCATTTAGATTCTTTATCTTTATAGGTATTAGAACTTTCATCGTATTCATAAGCTGTAATCTTTACATAACCAACATAATGCATGATATCTGAACTTAATGTATCTTTTAATGTTGCATGAGTGATATCAAATTGATTCTGTGATTTATTTAGATTAACAGTATACTTATAGCTTCCTTGTGGAACTACAAAACTATTGACTGAAGAATCTTTTTCATAACCATTATTCTTCTTTACATAGACTTCTGAATTCATCTGGATTGTTTGCTCATTTGAAGTAAGATTACTATCTTTGATCTTTTGAATCCATGTATAGTCATTCAGAGTAAGTTTTGCAATTGTTCGATCCAACATACCTGCAACTTTCTTTGCGTTATCTGCATCATTCGCATATATATTTTGGATTAATACTTGTCCTGCCTGCATTGCCGCATAGACTTCTGGTTTAATCTTGAGTTTATAAGTCACATAATATGAATCACCTGGATAAATAGTAATAGGATGATCATCTGTGCCACTTAACTTAAAGCGATTTGGATTACCATCATATGTATCTTTGTAGTTCGTACCATTTGTTTCCCATTGAACCTTATATAAAGAAGAATCAATAATCGTATCTGTGCTTCCCACAATTTGATGTAACTCTATAGAATCCTGCATATAAGAGATATAAGGTAACATCTTATTATCGTTCGCAAATCCACTATAGTTTAAATAATCAAAGAATGCATAATTCTTTAAAGTATAATTACTATTCGCATTTAAAGTGAAGTTTAATCTATATTGAACGATATAGTTCCCATCTTGATCCTTTGTATACTGTTTACCATTCATAGAAAAGATGTTTTTCGTCATACCATAGTTAATTGATGGAGTGAATGTTTTTTCAGAAGATCCCTTTAAGTATGTTTCATTATCTTTTTTATTAAGCACTGATGCTTTATTAGTAATATCCTTATTTCTGATATCTTGTTTATCAGTAAGTTTGACGTAGTAAGTCAATGTTCTTGTTTCATTAGGAGCGAGTTTATCTATTGACCAGACAATACTTCCCGGCTTGTTAATCTTAGTGCTATCAGTTACAGACTCAGGTATTTCTTTATCAGAATTAGGCTGATTCGTTAAATAAATCTGACCTGCTATATCTGTATTTCTTGTTTCATATGGCTTTTGTCCATCTTCTGTAGTACCTAGTTCTGTAGGTGTATGAGAGATATCCCCTGCATAAGTAACTAGGTTTTTATAAGTTCTAAACTTATCGACCACATAGATATTTTGACTGCCATCGGGACCTGCTGATACAGTGAGTGTATATTTGATATAATCACTGTTTGGATCTTTTGTATAAGACTTTTCTACTTTGACCTCACTGTACTTTTCTAAGTAGTGAGGACCATATTCCAATTTAATGCTTCCATTAGGAAATGTAGCTTGTATAGAACCATTTTCTTTATCTAATGTACTCAAATCTACTTCTCCTTCTAGGAAGAAGTTCCCAGAAAGAGTTGCATGTTCACCTAGACTCTCTAAGAATTCTTTTGTATATGTGACAATAGCCTGTCCATTTTCTACATGAATTTTCCCAATTACTTTATTATTATCATCAATAATCGGTCTTTCTGCTGTACTTGTAGAACGGAAGAATTCAGGAAGATCATATGCAAAAGATCCTCCATATTGACTGTTTAGTATAGCAGCATGGATATTCTTGAATTCTACTTTAAGTTTAAGATATTTGGTATCAGGTGTAATAGTACCATTTTCTATACCATCGCTATTCTTATCTGTAGATACCTTTACAGATGCTATATTGTTTTTCTGTAAGACATAGACGGGATGAGTAGACTCATCAATAGTAAGAAGTTGTAACGTTTCCTCGTCATCTAAATCAGATGATTGTGAATACGAAACATATGTGTAATTCTCTAAATTATGTGTTTCAGCCCCAGCATAAGTTGTCAATACAAAGGCGGCACATAAGACAAAGACACATAATAAAGCATGTGTTAAGCGTTTATATTTTTTCTTATAGGCATTTAAATTTCTTGCATGTTTAAAATATTGAACAACTTTCATACGCTAAAGGCGCCTCCTTTCTATTGAACTATTCTAAATTTATTGAGTGGCCAAATGCTAAAAACTACGACTCCTTCTATTTCATCTTCTGAGATATCTCCAATGAGTGAACTTCTTGAATCAACAGAGACTTCTCTTTCATCCCCTATGCAAAACCAATGAGACTGGTATACTTGATGAGGTAAGCTAATATCACATTTGCCTAAAGACAATTCTCCTACATAATCTTCTTTGATTCTTTTTTGATCAACTAATACCTTTCCATTGAGATCAATATCAACATATTGCCCCTGACCTGCAATCACACGCTTTACAAATAATTTATTCTTCTTTCTATAAGCAACTATATCTCCTTGCTGGACTTTCTTCTTTTTTAAAACAATCACAATCTGTCCGGCATCAATAGTTGGTGACATAGCAGAACTCTGGATTCTAAGTACAGATATCCATTGTGTCGCTATTAAGAAAGAGAGTGCTATTACAACAATTAGAACAATGATCTTATGTAATTTCTTTGATTGTTTTTTAGACTTTTCTTTTTCTATATGAATTGACTCAGTTTTATCCATAATTTCATTCCAATCTCATTTAATTGCAACATTTATGTTAACCTACTTTAATAATAGTTAAATCCGAAACAGTGGGCTTAATGTAACATTTTTTAATATATGTTTCAAGAAATATGAAGCAAAAAATACGATTTTTTTGCGTATTTTTATTGTAAAGTATTTAAAAGTGTGGTATGTAACAAGTTTACGATGTTTGTTTTATTGTTTTGGATTTTAAAATCATATTTTCGTTGGATTATTCGATATTTTTTTGATTTTAAAAGAAGATTAGATGTTACATTTTTAAGAAATGTGTATCAAATATTATGTGTGTATATATATTTGTACAATAGGGTAGACGAGAAAAAGTGTCAATTCTAGGAAAAATCACTAATTCTGCGCCTCCCGTTGCACCGTACGTACGGGTCTCGTATACGGCGCTACATTCACATGATAATTACAGACTAACTTAGATAGTAGATAAGAGGATTGACCAAACCTGGTCTATCCTTTTTCTTAATTGCTAGAATCTTGGGGCTAAGTAGAAAGTTTACTACATGGCCACTGGCCTGTCTGTATAGACCTAGTCTAGTGTTTGCTACCGAGAAAATTTCTTCATCTGAAAAGTGATAAGAGAACTTCTTGTTCAGTTTCTGAAGATTAATATAAATTCTTCTAGGTCTCTTCCATTGTTTAAGAATGATAACTCTGATTTTATGGCGAAGCCATTGACCAA
>NZ_DAWDDM010000069.1:0-8751 GCF_052354645.1 Catenibacterium sp. | reverse complement strand
ATTTGCGATTCTTGCGCTGAGTGGCAGTAGTTTTTATGAATCAACACTCTATTTAATTTATCAAGAAATCCTTATCTCTATAATTGCTTTACCTATTGGTTATTTAATTGGTATGGCAGGGGCAGTAGGAGTGAATTCAATCATGTATCACTCTATGCATATTCATAAGTCTATCTTCATGATTCCTATGCGTGCCTATACAGATACACTTATGACTATTGCGATTCTTTTCTTTGTAACTATTCTAGGAGATTCAGGCTTTGTTTACCGCCATGATATCCAGACACTCTTACATGAAACTCATGAAAAGGTTGTGGATAAGAAACTACCTTCTTATCTTCCACCATTCATTTATATATTTGCGATTATTTTATTAGTTACGACTCCTTATAGTCCAACTGGATTTGTATTCCCTTGTTTTGTAGGTGGAATAGGAGCGGCTTATGTATTATCGCAATCAATCCCAGAAATACTTAGAAAAATCAAGAGTCAACGTTTAGGACATACTTTAGACCTCGTTTCTTTAAGTCATTTATCTACTTCTTTGACTAATTCAGGTGCTCTTATTCTTGTTTATGTTGTCACAAATGTTTGTATGAGTGCTATGATCATTGCTCAGAAAAATTCACCAAGAGAATATATGACTGCCATTATTGCTTACATTGTGATGACAATCTTATTATCTATCACAATTATGTATAAATATGCTGCAGAAACTATGAAAAGAGTGAAATCCTTTAGTAATCTTTATAAGATAGGCTGTACAAGAAAGAAGATTGCTTCTTATATTAAGAAGGAAGTGATTCTCTTCTATGCATTACTTGTTTTAATACCTATTGTTTATCTTGCAATTGTCATGGCTCAGGTTTATATGCATACACCAGATACTTTAGGTCTTATTGTTATGTTGTTTGGTGTGGATATCATTCCACAGATGGTTCTTGCAGTGATGACTTATTATATTTATAAGAAGAATGTTTATACAGAAATCGGAGACGTACTATGAGTGAAATACTAGTTGCGAAAAATATAACTAAAATATATGGTATTGGTACAAGCCATACCTTTGAAGCGTTACATGGGGTCTCTATGACTATGAATGAAGGAGAATTCATCTGTGTCATGGGACCAAGTGGTGCAGGCAAATCAACTTTTATTAATAATCTATCTACAATTGATATTCCTACAAAAGGGAAGGTTTATATCAATGATACTGAAGTAAGAAGTACGGGTGAAAATGAAATCGGTAAGTTCCGTTATGAGAACCTTGGATTCATCTTCCAGGAATTCAACTTATTAGATTCTCTCACTATTCTTGAGAATATCGCAGTTCCTCTTTCTCTTGCAAATTTGCCACAGGAAGAAATAGAAGCAAGAGTTAAAGAAACAGCGTCACGTTTATCTATTGGTTCATTACTTCATAAGTATCCTAATGAATGTTCGGGAGGACAAAGACAGCGTGCAGCTATCTGTCGTGCTCTTGTCACTCATCCTAAACTTATTGTAGCGGATGAACCGACAGGTAACTTAGATTCTCATACATCGCATGAAATATTAGAAATATTCAAAGAACTCAATGATCAAGATGGTGTTTCTATACTTATGGTGACTCATGATCCAATGATTGCCAGTTATTCACAGAAACTGCTTTACATTAAAGATGGTGTCATTGCAAAGCAAGTCGTGAAGGGGGATTTGACACAGAAGGAATATTTCCATAAAATAGTAGATGTTAACTCGGCAGAGTCAATGTCTTTATTTGAGGGGGAATAAGTATATGAGTGGAATTGTTTTAGAAGGTGGTACATTTAGACCAATCTTTTCATGTGGTATTATGGATTGTTTGAATGATCATGATATTATGTTTGATTATTGTATAGGTGTAAGCGCAGGAATCACTGATGGTGTTTCTTATGTATCAAAACAGCCTAGAAGAAATCTTGAGATACTAAAAACGTATCGTCATGATCCTCGTTATATTGGTCTTAGAAACTATAAGACGGATCATTCTTTATTTGGTTTAAAGTTTGCCTATGAAACAATGTCTAATGAACTTAATCCTTTTGATTATGATACATTTTATAAGTCTCATACAAAAGTACTTGTAGGTGTCACAAATGCGAATACAGGAAAAGCAGAATATATAGATGGTCATAAAATAGATCGTCATTGTACAGTGTTAAAGGCAACATGTGCTATTCCTATCGTATTTCCTGCGATTCAAATTGGAGAAAATGAATATTTTGATGGCGGTATTGCAGATTCTATTCCTGTAAAGAAAGCAATAGAAGATGGTAATAAGAAGCTTTTGATTATTCTTACTAGACCAAAGGGTTATAAGAAGACACTCAATTTTTCAACTCGATTTGCAGCACAGGTTGTGTCTCGTAAATACCCACTTCTTAAAGATGCCCTGCTTTCACGTCATATCAACTATAATGAAACATTAGACTATATTGACAAGCTAGAAAAAGAAGGCAAGGCACTTGTATTAAGACCAACAGAAGAAGTCATAATTGATTCTATGGAAAAGGATTTAGATAAGATTCAAAGAATCTATGATTATGGTTATGCACTTGCTTTAGAACATCTAGAAGAAATAAAGGCAATATGTCATGAATAGAGTCTCTTGAAAGAGGCTCTTTTACTATTTATAATAGTTTCTGTAGGTTGATTTATATGAAACCTATTATCAGAATATTACCTTTATTTGATGAGAAAAAAGAGAGTTATGTACCCAATAAGAAGTTTGTATGGGGTGTATAATGGCATCCTGAATTTATGTATACAGAGAAAGAAAGTCAGAAAATATTTGAAGAGTTTATAAGAAAATGCAGAGAGTAAAATGGAATATTGAATTAAAAGGACATATATACCCCTGTATTGTTTCATTTAAGAAGATGAAAACAATCAGAGTGAAGATTAGAGATAATTATTTAGAGGTGAGTGCACCTGTTGGTACAAGTGAGAAGTATATTCGTGATTTAATATATGAAAATGAAGAGGATTTATATGCACGATTATCTTCTTATGTCCCTTATTTTGATCTGAGAGAAGATGGGTATGTCTATATCTTTGGTAAGAAATATCAAATAGTTGTCAGAGATATTAAGAAGAAACAATGTGCAATTCATGGAGATAGTATTTATGTATATACTTCTTATATAGAAAATGCGTTAGGTATATATCTTTCTCAGATGCTATATGGATATTTAAAAACGAGAACGGCAGAATATCTTCCTTTATTTAATCGACCTATGCCACGTATACAAATTAAACAATATAAAGGAAGATGGGGAAGCTGTTATGATCAATTAAACCTTTTGACATTTAATTTCTCTTTAGTCTATTTAGATAAAGAGTTGATTGATTATGTAATTTTGCATGAGTTATGTCATTTTATTGAACCAAATCATTCTCCTCGATTCTATGCAGAAGTCAAAAAGAGAATGCCTGATTATAAGAAACGTATGAAAATATTGGAGGAAAAGCATGTATGATTCAATCAGTGAATAATAAAACAATTAAAGACCTTGTAAAATTAAAAAACAAGAAAACAAGAGATGAAAAAGGACTTTTTCTAGTAGATGGATTCCACATGGTAGAAGAAGCAAAAAAAGCGGGACTATGTGATTTAGTTATTAGTACAGATGAATCATTAGAAGGGCAGGATAAAGTGCTTGTTGTGTCTGATTCTGTCATGGAAAAGCTCTCTTATACTAAAACACCACAGCCTATTATGGCGGTATGTCATAAGAAGGATAATATTTTAAAACATTATGATCGTGTTCTGATTTTAGATGGTGTACAGGATCCAGGAAACTTAGGAACTATCCTTCGTTCAGCACTTGCTTTTGGCTTTAAACAGATTGTCATGAGTCCTGATTGTGTAGACTTATACAATGATAAGGCCTTGCGTTCTACTCAGGGGGCTGTTTTTCATTTAGATATTGTCCGTGATGATTTGAGTCATGTTATTCCAGAATTACAGAAGTTAGGTGTACGTGTCATTGCGACAAGCTTACATAATGCATCTTCTATTGATGATATTAAATCAACAGATAAGATGGCTTTTATTATGGGGAATGAAGGAAATGGTGTGAGAGATGAAACAATTGCGATGTCTGATGCCTCTCTTTATATTCCTATTGATACAATGGAATCACTTAATGTTGGTGTAGCAGCAGGTATTGTGATGTATACCTTTAAGGGGGGTTCACTATGATTAGACAGCATATCTATTTTTCAGGAAGAGTACAAGCTGTTGGATTCCGTTTTAGAGCACAGATGAATGCGACTCAGTTAGGGCTTACTGGCTGGGTTAGAAATCTCTTTGATGGACGTGTCGAAGCAGAAGTCCAGGGCACACCTGAACAAATCAATCGTTTCATCTACAAGATGAAAAATGAACAATGGATAGACATCACTGATATGGAAGTGAAAGATATTCCGGTAGAAAAAGGGGAGAGAAGATTTGATGTTACATACTAGACAATCTCTTTTAAAATCTTTTCAGCATGCCTTTGAAGGCATTATCCATACAATTAAGAAGGAACGTAATATCAAAATACATCTTTCTTTTATGTGTGCCGTTATCTTATGTGGTTTCTATTTTCATATTACGAAGATTGAATGGATGATCTGTCTTATTCTATTTGCACTTGTTTTGTCATTAGAACTTGTCAATACAGCAATTGAAGCCGTGGTGGACTTAGCCTCACCGGATATTCATCCCCTTGCAAAGCTCTCTAAAGACGCTGCAGCAGGCGCTGTGCTTATTAGTGCAATCATTTCAGCTATCATTGGCTTGATGATCTTTATACCTTATATTATTTAAAAAAGCGGGCTATTTGAATAGTCCGCTTTTATCCATCATGTCTAATGCATGTTCTATTGTATCATCACTTTGTACAAGAGCCATACGTACATAACCTTCACCTTGAGTACCAAATGCATTACCTGGTACTACAAGAACACCTGTTTTATCAAATAGTTCCTTTACAAAAGTTTCAGAATCTTTAAACTTATCAGGAATCTTTGCCCATACAAACATAGTACCCTTAGGCATATCGATGTCCCAGCCAATAGACTTACAGCCATTGACTAATAAGTCTCTTCTATGTTTATAAGCATTTCTTGTTTTTTCTACACATGATTGATCCTGTGTTAATGCTTTAATTGCACCTTTTTGAACAGGTAAGAACATACCATAATCTAGATTAGATTTTAATGATTTCAGTTTTCCAATAATTTCTTTATTACCAAGCGCAAAACCAATACGTGCCCCTGCTAAACCATATGTCTTACTTAATGAGTTGAATTCAATACCAACATCCTTAGCACCTTCAAATTCTAAGAAACTGTGTCCAGGCCCTTCAAACAATAATTCACTATATGCATTATCGTGAAGTACCACGATGTTGTATTTCTTTGCGAATACAATGAGTTTCTTATAGAATTCATCATTCGCAACACCACATGTTGGGTTGTTGGGATAAGATACAATCATATACTTTGCATCCTGAGCTGTCTTTTCATCAATCATGTCAAAATCAATTAAATAGTCATTCTCTTTTAATAATGGCATAGTAACAACGTGAGCCCCAGCGAGTAGTGGTCCATCTCTAAAGATTGGATAACATGGATCCTGGACAAGTACGGTATCGCCTTCGTCTACTAGAGTTAAAGCTAGATGTGCTAAGCCATCCTGAGATCCAAGTAATGAAGTCAATTCTGTTGTAGGATCAATCACAACACCATATCTTCTTTCATACCATTCTTTTACAGTGTTCTGAAGATCAACTGCATCTTGAATCGCATAAAGATAATTCTCTGGTTTCATAGCTTCCTTTGCGATTGTTTCCATGACTTCCTGAGTTGGAGGAATATTAGGTGCTCCAATACTCAAATCAATGACTTCTAGTCCTTGTTTTTTTCTTTCACTACGCATATTTGCGAGTGTAGTGAAGATGCTTTCTCCGAAGAGATCCATTCTTTTTGAAAATTTCATTTTTATATACGCCCTTTCTTCAAGTATCATAATACAAATATGAAACAAATGAAAGTTTCAACTTATAAAAAAACTTCTTGAAATGTATGTGTAATTACTATTTCCCTGCTTTCGGCTTGTTCGATAGATTAGATTTCAGAAATGGATATTACGTTTGCCAGAATGGGAAGCAGAGAAATGAATCATAGAATTGATGGTGAATTCATAATGACCTAAAGTGAAAAGTTAAATTCCACTTTAAAAAGAAACGAAAATAATGTGGAATTTAGTCGTTCAGGATTATATTTTCATAAGAATATCGGGTATTAATTCTGATATTCTTTTTGTTTTGGGAATGGAACTTAATCATTCGTACACTAGAAATGAGATTCTAACGTCATAAATCATGGTATTTTAAGGCGCAATAAAGCTATGGAATTTCGTTCATTTTTTCGAGTGTAAGACTAAATTCCACTTTACTTTCATGTGCTATTGTCAGCCTGCCTCTCATGTTTCATACATTCTCCGAATGATTTTAGTTATCTTCTTTTAATAAATATGGTTTTAAAATAATATCATCATTTTCTATTTTCTTGATTCCAAATTCTATGAATCTCTTGTATAAATCTGGATTAAGGAACTCCATCATCTCCAGCGGAGATTTTCCCTTCAGGTACTCCTTTAGCTGGGAATTGATGTGGGATACTATGAGATTAGCCTTCTCCTGTGAATCTAGACCAAGCGCTTGGAGATTTGTCCCTTTAGGGCATATGTAACGTATCTCCTTGTGGTAGTTTTCAAGACTTCCTTTCTGGCGTGATGCCATAGGATCACAGTAAAAGACATGAGTTCGCATGCTGCCATCATTATCTTTTTCCAGTCCTTCTGCATCCGAGAATTCAGAACCTCTATCCGTCTTGACTACTTCTACTTCTTTCAGGAACAGTTCTTTTCCTAATATCGATTCTAGAAGGTCTATACCTTCAACCATAACCTTTGCAGTCTTCTCTTCATGGTATATAATAAACATGAAAGAGTAAGACAGGAACTTAAAAGTCTGCATGAACGGACCGCTTTGTCCATTGTAGACGGTATCCATCTCGGCGATACTAACGTTGTCATTATCGTCAGTATATGAGATGAAATCATCATAGGTGCGGCCTATCAGGAACTTTCTGTCTTCTCTTTTTTTATATTTGACAGAATCCTTCTTTGATATTCTTCTTGTCTTGACTCTTAGATCAATATCAAGCAGGCCGAACTGTCTAAATACGCCAGATTCTATGTAGTTGTATAATGTCTTTTCAGAAATATTCAATTCAGGATGAGAAGTAATGATCTGATATGGTGATTGACCTTTCTTGATAAGAGGGACAATGATATCAGCTAAAGCCTTAAGCTCGCTATATGTCATATTTATTCCTTCTCTTGAGTTAATGAGGTCAGCCATATATTCCTTATTGGCGATATCTGCAGAATATGTGAACTTATCAAATCTGCAGTGCTGGTATTTAGGACAGCCATTGCAGGCGCCAGGAGATCTGTCTCTTCGCTTACATTTGAAAACTACTAAGTCAGCACAGTTCTTGTATACATGGTGATGCTTGCATCTGTCCTTGTTGGCGCACGCAGGATCAAAGCTGCAAATATGTGAATGTACTCTATGTGCCTTGATTTCTTTGCCTATAGTTGATTTATCCTTTCCAAGAGTTGCAGCGATAGAAGTCTTGGTAGAACCATTTTCTATCCCTCTCTGAATGATTTGTCTTTCTGAAAGAGTAAGATGCAGATTCTTATTTGATTTAGCCATGATAATCAGCCTTTCATGAAATAGAGAAACAGACATCACAGTAATTATATACCTGAAGGAGAAAATTCAACTATTGAAAGTGTAAAAGTAAATTCAACTGT
Organism: Catenibacterium sp.; assembly: GCF_052354645.1. Lineage (NCBI taxonomy): Bacteria > Bacillati > Bacillota > Erysipelotrichia > Erysipelotrichales > Coprobacillaceae > Catenibacterium > Catenibacterium sp. Next base: position 851 of record NZ_DAWDDM010000069.1, on the reverse strand, counting down.
AAGAGTAAAATCAAGTGGAAAGAAGTGAAAGACTAAACGCAACTTTGCCCCGCCTAAAGTGGAATTTAACTTTTCACTTTAGGATTTATGATTTTGTTAAAAATATAGTTGACTATTTATTTGAAAATAGCCTATAATACATATAGGAACAAAAACATTTATGTTTTATGTAGCCCGACGCCTGCGTTGGGCTACTTTTTTTATCTGAAATTGTCAGAAAACTATTATCTCTATATAAAATGGGTGTGCCTATAAGATTAAGAGTATTCTAGAATGTGTAGAAATTTAAATATCATACTTCAAATACGAGGTGATTCTGAGTGGTTTGCTATAAATGTAGTTGACTATTAGTTTGAAAATAGTCTATACTACATACAGGAACAAAAACATTTTGTTTTATGTGATGCAGCGCCTGCGTTGCGTCACTTTTTTATTTTATTTCATCTCACAGTACATAAACTGTGAGTTTTTTTATTTATACCTCAAACTTGGCATATGGATTGCAGTATATATAAATGAATAAACAATGGAGGTATTCTATGTACGATGTAACAGCAACAGGTGAACTATTAATAGACTTCACTAGAAATGGTTTAAGTGAACAGAATAACCGTATCTATGAAGCCAATCCAGGAGGTGCACCATGTAATGTACTTGCTATGCTTGGAAAATTAGGTTATAAAACCGCATTTATTGGAAAAGTAGGAAATGATGAGTTTGGAAAACTGTTAAAGAATACAATCTCAGAACAAAAGATTTATTCTACTGGACTTATTCTAGATCCTGATGCAAAAACAACACTTGCTTTTGTAGATAATGATGAAACAGGAGACCGTAGCTTCTCTTTCTAT